>JADGCO010000061.1 GCA_015228935.1 Magnetococcales bacterium
GGGCCACTTCCTTGATAGCCAGGGCGTCCAGATGGCGTCCAGTAGAACCGGCTTCCTTGCCCCAGGCCGGCATTTGTCCACTGCGGCCCCTGGCAATTGAGGCAAAAACGGTCTCTTTGTCACCACCATAGAGCCAGATATTGTCGGTCAGATTGGGGGCACCGATATCCGCTGACAGGGGTTGTCCACCCACCTTGTCCAGGAGGGAACCCTTGCCGAGGTCACCATGGCAGTTGTTACAGCCTGCCTCGCCATGGAACAGGGTATTGCCCCGCCCGATGGCATCGGCCTGTGTGGATTTGCCGGAGAGGCTGAGGACGTATTCAGTCAAATCCTGCACCTGGGGTTGCGTCAGGGCACCTGCGGGGGCCAAGTGCGGCGGCATCATGGCCGTCCGCCCCTGGGCGATGCTGGTCTGAATGGCCTCCAGGGAACCTCCGTAGAGCCAGTCATCATCGACCAGCGCGGGAAAGCCTTTGGCACCACCACCACCACTGCCATGACAAGGGGCACAATTGTCACCGAAGATGGACTTGCCACCCGCCAGGGCATAGACCCGCAACTTCGGGTCAGCCGCAATCTGGGCCAGGGTCATTTTTTCCAGACTGTCATCGAAGGGTTTTTTGGCGGCCTTGGCAGCAGCCAGCTCCGCAGCAAGCTGTTTGTGCTGTGACCACCCCAGAAGCCCGCGCGTAAAATCGTTGGCCAGAGGCCAAGCGGGATAGAAGATCCAGTAGATCACCGAAAAAACGATGGTGGCATAGAACGAATTGACCCACCATCTTGGCAAAGGATTGTTGAACTCTTTCAGGGGGTACCCTTCTTCGTCATCCCATTGGTGACCGGTGGTGCCCACCTCTTTGTTTTCTGCCATCGCTTGTTCTCCCTGCATGGCGGACTACGCCGCCGCACCGTTACCGGGACTGGGCCTGATAGGAGGAAAAGTCCACCAGAGTACCCAACATTTGCAGATAGGCCATCAGGGCATCCAGTTCGGTGATGCGATCCGGCTGGCCGTCGAAATCCCCTTTGGGAACCTTGTTGCCATAACGTTTGGTCACCGCCGTCATGTCACCATCAGAACGTGCCTGGCTTTCAAGATCTTTCTTGGCGTTGGCGATCATGTCGTCCGTGTAGGGAACACCGACCTTGCGCAGGGCCGTCATCCGGGCGGCGACATCGTCATAGCTGAGAAGACTCTTTTCCAGATAGGGATAGCTCGGCATGACCGATTCCGGGACCATGTTGCGGGGTTGCCGCATGTGTTCGACGTGCCAGAGATTGGAATACTTGCCACCAACTCGGGCCAGATCGGGACCGGTTCGTTTGGAACCCCACTGGAAGGGGTGGTCGTATTTGCTCTCTGCGGCCAGGGAATAATGGCCGTAACGTTCGGCTTCGTCGCGGAAGGGCCGGATCATTTGCGAGTGGCAGTTGTAGCACCCTTCCCGGATGTAGATATCCCGTCCCCGCTGTTCGAGGGGGGTATATGGACGCATGCCGGAAACTTTTTCGATGGTGCTGTCGATGAAAAACAGAGGCGCGATTTCCACAAGTGCGCCGATGGAAATCACGATCAGCGTCAATAACCCCATCAGGGGAATGTTTTTTTCAATGGTTTCGTGTTTCACCAGTTGGCTCCTTGTCTACGTTGCAACCGTGTCTACCTGGATCAGGCATGGGCCGGAGTTTGTGGTGCGGAGCGGATGGTCATGATCACATTGTAGACCATGATCAGGGCACCGAGCAGAAACACCACACCGCCCAGAGTTCGGATCAGGTAATAGGGGTGCATGGCCTGTACGGTTTCGGCGAAGGAGTAGGTCAGATATCCGAACTGGTCGTAGGCCCGCCACATGAGACCCTGCATGATGCCTGAAATCCACATGGCCGTGATGTAAATGACCACGCCAATGGTCGAGAGCCAAAAGTGCAGGTTGATCAATCCCACCGAGTGAATACGGGTGTTCCACAAACGGGGAATCATGTGATAAAGCGCCCCGAAGGAGACCATGGCAACCCACCCCAGGGCACCGGAATGAACATGTCCAATGGTCCAATCGGTATAATGGGAGAGGGCATTGACCTCCTTGATGGACATGATCGGGCCTTCAAAGGTGGACATGCCATAGAAGGAGAGAGAGACCACCAGAAAGCGCAGAATCGGATCGGTGCGCAATTTGTCCCAGGCCCCGGAGAGGGTCATGATGCCGTTGATCATGCCGCCCCAGGAGGGGAGGATCAGCATGATGGAGAAGGTCATGCCCAGGGTCGAAGCCCAATCCGGCAGGGCTGTATAGTGCAGGTGATGCGGCCCGGCCCAGATGTAGAGGAATGCCAAGGCCCAAAAGTGGACGATGGAGAGTCGATAGGAATAGACCGGACGTTCCGCCTGTTTGGGCACGAAATAGTACATCAGACCCAGAAAGGCCGCAGTCAGGAAAAATCCCACCGCATTGTGCCCATACCACCACTGCACCATGGCATCCTGCACCCCGGAAAATACGGGATAGGAATCGGTCAGGCTCACGGGGATGGCCAGATTGTTGACAATATGCAGGACAGCCACCGTGATGATGAACGCCAGGTAGAACCAGTTGGCCACGTAGATATGCGGATCCTTGCGTTTGGCCAGGGTGCCGACAAAATTGATGAAGTAGGCCACCCAGACCACCGTGATCAGAAGATCAATCGGCCAGATTGGTTCGGCGTACTCTTTTCCCTGGGTGATGCCCAGCGGATAGGTGATCACCACCAGGACCACCACCAGATTCCATCCCCAAAAGGTGAAATTGGAGAGAAAATCCGAAAAGAGCCGTGCCTTGCAGGTTCGTTGCACGACATAATAGCTCGTGGCAAACAGCACAGAGCCGCCAAAGGCGAAAATCACCGCCGAGGTGTGCAATGGCCGCAGGCGCCCGAAGGAGAAAATCGATATCCCCTGGGAAAGATCCGGCCATGTCAACTCGGAGGCAATCAACACCCCCACCAGGAACCCCACCACGGCGTAGACAACGCTCATGATGGCAAATTTCTTCACAACTTCAAAATCGTACTGCTCACTCAAGCGGGCATTTGTGGGCACTGCGCACCTCCTTTCGGATTCATACGCTTGATTCGGATCAGGGCAGGATAGGATAATCCCCGGGTGGAATCCAGAAATTTTTTTTCATCATGCACATTCCATTTCTAAATTTTTGCTCCTGTTGAATATCCTAAGGAACCGCCCGCAAGAGGTCAGTTATGTCGGAAACCGCCGATTCTCCACCGTCCCTGTATGAATCTCATAAAAAAATTTATCCAAAATATCAACCGGGCTTGTTCAGAAACATCAAATGGCTGGCCATGTTCATCCTGCTGGGCAGCTATCTCCTGTTTCCCCTGCTGCGTTGGACGCGCCCGGCAGGATTGCCAGAGCAGGCCGTCCTGTTTGATCTGCCCAGTCGAAAATTTTACATTTTTGATCTCATCATCTGGCCGCAGGAGGTGTTTCTGCTGACTTTTTTGTTGATTGCCGCCGCGATTGGACTGTTTTTCATGACGGCACTGGCCGGGCGGGTATTTTGCGGTTACATGTGCTTTCAGACGGTGTGGACGGACTTGTTTCAGGCCCTGGAACACCTGATCGAAGGCAACAGAAACAAGCGCCTGCGTCTGGACAAGCCCGGATGGAATCCGGAAAAAATGGTGCGCAAGCTGGCGAAACATCTGGCCTGGCTGCTGGTCAGCATGGTTACCGGCTGGGTGTTTGTCGGCTATTTTACGGATGCACCGACTCTTTTTTGGGAGTTCTTGCACGGGACCGCACCCGAAGCAGCCTGGATCACGCTGGGAATCATCGCGCTGACGACCTACACCATGGCCGGCTTTGCCCGGGAGCAGGTCTGTATCTACATGTGTCCCTATGCCCGTTTTCAGGGAGCGATGTTTGATCAGGATACCCTGCTGATCGCCTACGATGAACAACGCGGTGAACCCAGAATGGCCAACCGACGCCAGCGCCAACAGGGGGCAAAAGCCGGGGAGTGCATCGATTGTCAGGAGTGTGTGCGGGTCTGCCCCATGGGCATCGATATTCGCCAGGGACAGCAGTACCAGTGCATCACCTGCGCCGCCTGCATCGATGCCTGCAACAGCGTCATGGATCGCATCCGACGCCCCCATGATCTGATCGCCTATACCTCCATGCGGGCCATGGAAGGCAAAAAAACCCGTTTGTTCCGTTTCCGGGTTCTGGCATACGGAACTCTCTTGATCGGCATCCTTGCGGGCATGGCTTGGTTTTTGATCAAACAAAAACCTGTCGAACTGAACGTGCTTCGCCAGCGGCAACCGGTGTATATTGTCCAGTCGGACGGCAGCATCCAGAACAATTACGTGGTCCATGTGACAAATCTCTCTTCCCGGATGCAGACCTACACCTTGCAGATCAAGGATTTGCCGGAAGGCAAGCTCCGCGTGGTAGCAGGTGGATCGCGTCTGAAGCACCAACCCTGCGGCGTGAATCCCGATTCCGTATTGACCGTGGAACCGGGTGAAGTGGCACAATACACGGTATTCGTCCGCCAACCCCCGACGGCAACCGGATCCGGAACCCGCCAGGTGACCTTCCTGTTGCAGGCACTGGAACCGGACGGCGGTGCGGAACACTATCAAAGCGTTTTCATGAGGCCATGACGACCATGTCCGAAGCCACAGATCAGCAACACCTGACCCAATCCACCCGCCGCCGCTGGTTGGTGGCTGGAATATTCATGTTTGCCATCGTATTGTTGGTCAATCTGTTCCTGGCTTTTTTCGCCAAAAGAACCTGGAACGGCTTGACCACCACCCAGGCCTACGAAAAAGGCCTCGCCTACAACGAGGTTCTGGCCGCCCAGGAACGCCAGGACCGATTGGGATGGCAAGGATCCCTGGAACCGACGACCGGCTGGATTGTCGGACAACCCGCTGTCTTGCGTTTCACCCTGACCGAAAAAGATGGTACCCCCATCCAGAGTGCGGTCGTCAAAGGATCGCTCTACCGTACAGTGCATCAGGGAAACGATCAGACACTGGCCTTCGAGCAGGAACAGCCTGGCCGCTACAAGGTTTCGGTCACCCCTCCCCTGCCTGGGGTGTGGGAAGTCAAACTTCAGGCTACGACCCCCCATGGTGACTTTCGTTTCAACCAACGCATCCAGGTCAAACCCATGGATGCGACCCGGAGACCCTGAACATGACTTTTGCGACCATAGACCTCTTTGCCAAACAATTTACCCTGGTGTGGTTTTTCATAATCTTTCTGATCATCATCATCTGGGCCTTCTGGCCCGGCAATCGCAAGCGCTTCGAAAAGGCCGGACGCATGGCCCTGGACGATGATGATCAACCCGAACCATCAACCGGGAAAGCCAGTCCGGGTCACACGGATCACACGGATCATACAAACCACAGGCCGGATCACGGACTGGATCACACTTCGGAAATTTCCGCCGGAAAGCCTCCGCCCTGACCGGATGAAATTGCATGTTTTTCAATGTCATAAAAGACAAGGTTCTCAGTGGTGTCGCCTCGCGCCGCTATCTGCGGCACTTTCAGCGCCTGATCATCCTGGAAAGCCTGCGCGGCCTGCATGTGGGCCGGGAAGCCACCCCCGACATCACCAAAAATTTGTTGACCTCCGCCGACAAAAGCCCGGAGGAGCTGCTCCGGCAACTGGGCAGCCGCCAGGATGGCCTGACCGCCTCGGAATCCAAGTTCCGGCTGGAAAAACACGGTCTGAATCAGGTCGAGCATGAAAAACCGCTGCATTGGTGGATGCACCTCTGGTTTTGTTACAATAATCCCTTCAACCTGCTGCTCACGACCCTGGCCATCGTCTCCTACTATACCGAGGACATGAAAGCCACGCTGGTCATTGCCGCGATGGTGGCCCTTTCCACAATCCTGCGCTTTACCCAGGAGATCCGCTCCAATCGCGCCGCCGACCGGCTCAAGGAGATGGTGAGTACCACGGCGACGGTGCTGCGTTGCGACCCCAGAGAGCGTGCGGCCCCCATTGCCCAACAATACTTCGGCATCAAACTCCATCCCGGCAGCCCGATGCACAAGGAAGTCCCGTTGCGTCAGTTGGTGCCAGGCGATGTCGTGATCCTCTCCGCCGGGGACATGATCCCGGCGGATGTACGCCTGTTGACCGCCAAGGATCTCTTCGTCAGCCAGTCGGCCCTGACCGGCGAAGCCCTGCCGGTGGAAAAATTTGTCGTCTCCCGCAACCAGACCGCCACCACGCCCCTCCACATGGACAATCTGTGTTTCATGGGCACGACCGTGGTGAGTGGATCGGCCCGGGCCGTGGTGGTTGGCACCGGCAACAAAACCTACTTCGGTGCCCTGGCCGCCCGCCTGACCAACACCCACCGTGCCGCCACCGCCTTCCAGGCAGGGGTGGACAAGGTGAGTTGGCTATTGATCCGCTTCATGTTGGTGATGACCCCCATCGTGTTGTTGATCAATGGCTTCACCAAGGGAGACTGGCTGGAAGCCTCCCTGTTTTCCTTGTCGGTCGCCGTGGGCCTGACCCCCGAAATGCTCCCCATGATCGTCACCACCACCCTGGCCAAAGGGGCCGTAATCCTCTCCCGCAAAAAGGTGATCGTCAAGCGTCTGGATGCCATCCAGAATTTTGGGGCCATGGATGTCCTGTGTACCGACAAGACCGGCACCCTCACCCAGGACCGCATTTTTCTGGAACGCCATACCAACATTCTCGGCGAAGAGTCGGAAGAGGTCCTGGAACATGCCTACCTGAACAGTTACTACCAGACCGGCTTGAAAAATCTGCTGGATCGGGCGGTCCTGGAACACGCCGAGGTCCGCCGGGAATTGAATGTCGCCACCAATTTTCGCAAGGTGGATGAAATTCCTTTTGATTTTCAACGCCGCCGCATGTCGGTGGTGGTCAGCCAACGGGATGACCTGCACCTGCTCATCTGCAAGGGTGCCCTGGAAGAGGTCCTGGCCGTCTGTTCCGATGCCCGCCACGGCGAAGAAGGAAGCGTTCCGCTGACCCGCGAACTGCTGGAGCGCATCGGCACCATCACCCGCGACCTGAATGATGACGGGTTGCGGGTCGTGGCAGTCGCCGTGCGCGAATTTCCCCCGGACAAAACCACCTACTCCACAAGCGATGAACGGGACCTGACCTTGATCGGCTACATCGCCTTTCTGGATCCCCCCAAAGAGACCACCGCCCCGGCCCTGGAGGTGTTGCGCAAACATGGCGTGGCCGTGAAAATCCTGACCGGCGACAACGAACTGGTCACGGCCAAGGTGTGCCGGGAAGTGGGACTGGCCGTCGATGGTCTGCTCCTGGGGGCCGACATGGACCGAATGAGTGATGCCGAACTGGCGGTTCGGGCCGAAAATGTCACCGTCTTCGCCAAACTCACCCCCACCCAGAAAGAACGCATTGTCCGCATCCTGCATGACAGCGGCCACGTGGTGGGTTTTTTGGGAGACGGCATCAACGATGCCCCGGCCCTGCGGGCCGCCGACATCGGCATCTCCGTGGACAGCGCCGTCGATATCGCCAAGGAGTCCGCCGATATCATCCTGCTGGAAAAAAGCCTGATGGTTCTGGAAGAAGGGGTGATCGAGGGACGACGCACTTTTGCCAACATGTTGAAATATATCAAAATGACGGCCAGTTCCAATTTTGGAAATGTGTTCAGCGTCCTCGTGGCAAGTGCCTTCATTCCCTTTCTGCCGATGCTCCCCATGCATCTTCTCGTACAAAATTTGTTGTACGACATTTCCCAGATTGCCATCCCCTTCGACAATGTGGACCAGGAATTTCTCGCCAAACCCCAGCAATGGAATCCGGGCGACATGGGCCGCTTCATGGTCTTTTTTGGTCCGGTCAGTTCGGTATTCGACTTGACCACTTATGCACTCATGTGGTTTGTCTTCCAGGCCAATGGACCCGACCACCAGACCCTGTTCCAATCCGGATGGTTCATCGAGGGCCTGTTGTCGCAAACCCTCATCGTCCACATGATCCGGACCCGCCATGTACCCTTTTTCCAGAGCCAGGCCGGGTGGCCCCTGCTGCTGATGACCGGGATCATTGCCATGGTCGGGATTGCCATCCCCATGGGACCACTGGCCGAATACCTCAAACTGCAACCCCTGCCCCTCGCCTATTTTGGTTGGCTGACCCTCATTCTGGTCGCCTACGCCTTCGCCACCCAGGGAGTGAAAGGAATCTTTGCCCGGCGCTACGGGTGGCAATAAAAACCAAAAATTTTGCCCGGCGCAACAGCCGAGCGTGAATGAACAGGCCAAACGCTACGAGTGGCCATATAAACTGAAAAATTTTGCCCGGCGCAACAGCCGAGCGTGAATGAACAGGCCAATCTATCCGGTGCAAAAGGTACCAGGAAAGGTCAACAGCATGGGACGTGGACCCACAACAATCTATCATCAATCCCTGAATGACAATTACGTCAAAGGTACCCTCACCTGTTTGCGACCGGAGGTGATCCAACAACGCATTCACACCGGATTTCCCCTGGTACTCAACATTGAACCCACCAATGCCTGCAATGCCCGCTGCCATTACTGTCCACGCGAAATGACCGTGCAATCCCAGGGAACCCACTATCTGGACCTGGAAGATTTCAAGCGCGTGATTGACCAGATTCCTCAAAAATTGATCATGTTGAATCTGCACAAGGATGGGGAACCCCTTCTGCACCGGGACCTGCCGGCGATGGTCGCCTATGCCAGGAAGAAGGATGCCGCCGAAGTCGTGCATCTCAATACCAACGGTATTCCGCTGCACTCCCGGGTCGGGCGGGGCATCATTGAACAGGGTATTGACGACATCACCATCAGTGTGGACGCAGCCAGTGAGGCAAGTTATCGCCGCTTCAAAAGGGTCAAAGGTTTGAGCCGACTCGAAGGACACATTCGTGATACGATTGATTATCGCAACCGCCTGAACAGTCCAACGCATATTCGTGTCAAAATCATGGAGTTTGACCAATGCCCCCCGGAGGAAATCGAACTGTTCCGGGAACGCTGGACCGGCGTGGCCGATGAAGTCCAGGTGACCGGGGTACACTCCTGGAGTGGTGCCATTGATCTGCGCGTGACCGATGAAACCACCCCCCAACGCTATCCATGTGCCTTGTTGTGGTATATGCTGGCTGTCAACAGTAATGGCCAGGTCAGCATCTGTAACGTCGATTGGAATTATTCGGGCGTGGTCGGTTCGATCCATACACAAAGTGTGGCCGAAATCTGGAATGGACCCCGACTGCGGATGATCCGAAACAATCACTTGCAGGCCATCTGGAACAATCCCCAGGTCTGCGAAAAATGTGTGGTCTGGGTCAGCGTGGGAAATATGAGGAATTTTTTACAAGATCAGGAAAAATTCCTTCCATGATATCGGCTTTCTCATCAATTGCACGAGGTGTAATCTCATGATCTTGGGAATCTTGCAGGCCCGGTTCTCATCCAGGCGTCTGCCTGGCAAGGTGCTGATGCCGTTGCTGGGAGAACCCATGCTGCTGCGGCAGGTGCAACGTATTCAACGTGCCAAGCGTCTGGACAGATTGATTGTTGCGACGAGTGTTGATGCCACCGATGATGCCATTTCCAAGCTTTGTTCTCAAACCAATCTTGCCTGCTTTCGGGGCAGCTTGACCGATGTTTTGGATCGCTTCTATCAGGCTGCTCTTCTCCTCCAACCCACCCATATCGTCCGCCTGACAGGAGACTGCCCACTGACAGATCCAGACTTGATTGATGACCTGATCGAATTTCATCTGGCAGGCGAATTTGACTATTCGAGCAACACTCTGGAACCGACATTCGCGGACGGTTTGGATGTGGAAGTCATGCGTTTTCCTGTCCTGGAAACGGCATGGAAGAATGCCCAACTCCCATCAGAACGGGAACATGTCACCCTCTATATGGTCAATCGCCCGCACCAGTTACGGTTGGGATCCTATAAACAGCAAGAAGACTTTTCATATTTGCGTTGGACTGTGGATGAACCCGAAGATTTTGAGCTGGTTGAAGAAATATACTCCTCGCTCTACCACAAGAATCCATATTTTTGCAGCAAAGCAATTCTGGATTTGCTGAAAAAACGTCCCCATCTGAGTTCCTGGAACACCCAGTACCAACGCAATGCCGGTTTGGCTAAATCACTTGAACAGGATCAAGCCTGTCAGACAATACATGGTTATGGTTATAAAACATCCGAAGCTTTGTTGGACCGTGCCCTGCAGTCCATTCCCCTGGGCTCGCAAACCTTCAGCAAGAGCCTGGTTCAATTTCCACATGGCGTTTCGCCTTTTTTTGTCACCCATGGCAAAGGAAGTCGGTTATGGGATGTGGATGGCAATGAATACATTGATTTTATTAATGGACTGCATGCTGTCAGCCTTGGCTATCATGACCTTGACGTGGTCCAGGCCGTGCGCAATCAATTGAATCGAGGTTCAATTTTTTCCCTGCCTCACACACTGGAAATGGAAGTGGCAGAAAAAATCATTGCCATGGTTCCTTGCGCAGAGATGGTTCGTTTCGGCAAAAATGGTTCGGATGCCACTGCCGGTGCCATTCGCCTTGCTCGCGCCTATACAGATCGCGATCATGTAGCGGTTTGTGGTTATCATGGTTGGCAGGATTGGTATATTGGTTCTACTCTGCGAAACCTGGGTGTCCCCAAATCAACTCGGGCCTTGACTCATACCTTCACCTACAATGACGTCGACTCGTTGCATAAGATTTTCACTGACTATCCATGCGAGATTGCTGCTGTCATCCTGGAACCTGTCAACGTTGAATTACCCCGCGATGGTTTTTTGGAGACCATCCGGGAAATAACCCGTCAACATGGAACCGTGTTGATTTTTGACGAAACCATTACCGGTTTTCGCTTGGCTCCTGGTGGTGCCCAGGAATATTTCGGTGTCATCCCGGATCTGGCCACCCTCGGAAAGGGACTCTCCAACGGGTATCCTCTTTCCGCAATTGCAGGGCGACGGGACATCATGCGCCTCATGGAAGAAATATTTTTTTCTTTTACCTTCGGTGGCGAAACTCTTTCCCTGGCAGCAGCCTCCGCGACACTGAACAAGTTGCAGCAACAACCGGTGGTGGCAACCCTTTGGCAAAGAGGCCATCAACTGCTGGAAGGTCTGGCAGCATTGTTGAAAAAGCATGCAGTGGAACACTTTCTTACTGTAGCGGGTTTACCAGTATGGTCGTTTCTGATATTTCGGGATGCCAGGGATTGCACACAGTGGGAAATCAAGTCTCTTTTCATGCAGGAGATATTTTCCAGGGGTATCCTGTGTCTTGGCACTCATAATATCAGCTATTCTCATACGATAGATGATATCGACTACCTGTTGTCGGTTTATGACGCTGTATTTCCCATTCTCAAGGATGCTGTGGATAATGGGAAAATGAAACAAACCTTGCGTTGCCAGCCAATCCAACCACTGTTCAGGGTTCGTTCATAGTTGGTATAATGGACCCAAAAATCTGGACAGTGCGATAAGCTCTGAACCACCCAAAACCAGGAGGAGTTTTGAATTTAGTCGATCCGCATTCTGGACAATATGTTCTGGCTTTCATGGTATGTCTCCATCCTTGGAAATCGAGGAACAGATGACACATTTATCACATAAAATTGTTGATTTTAAAAGTGAAAAATCGGTATTGCGTGTGTAGCACCACCCCTTCGGGAGCATTTGATCAACCAGGTTCCGGTCTCGGACTGTGATGGATTGAACGAATCCAATAATATGAAACACCTTGACATTTTTTACGAAAACAGGGAGTCTCCCATTAACGGGCAAGACGGATGTGGGCAATGCTGGCGAGCAACCCGCCAAGGAATAACCTGGTTGGACTCACCGAGTCGATATTGATGACGAGGGATCAATCGCCCCTCCCGTATATACACCATGTGAACATCAAACGTGTCAATTCCCTTCCTTCCCCTTTACTTCAAAGACCGGCTGCTCGGAATCAATCCACACGGCGACGTGGGAATTGTCACCCTCTGGACGCCTGCGGAGAAGGTCCGCAACCTGTTTACCACCTGGCAGGTTGACCTGCATCCGGAGAGTTCGCGCATCGCAGTCATGGGTACCCTGTATGGCAACGGGCTTCCCGAGTTGCTGCGCAATTTATTGTGGAATCCTCAAATTCGTCATTTACTCGTCCTGGGGCGCAACCTGTCCGGCTCACGTGAAGAACTGGTGGGATTTTTTTCCCGGGGCCTGGAAGAGACGCTTTTTTTGGGAACCCCCACCTGTCGCATCGTTGGGACGCGGCGCAAGATTGATGGCCTGATCACACCGGAACAGTTCCAGGGACGCATCACCTTGGTGCCTCTCGGGGCGTTACGTGATGCCCAAACCCAACATCAGGTCTTGCATTTTTTTACCACGCTCCCCCCGCCACAACCGGTTCAGGTGGAGCGGATCAACCTGCCCCTGCCAAAAATCACCGTGCAACATTATCCGTCGGAACCGCGCAGCCATACCCTGGTCACTTTGACTCCCATGGCTGCCTGGCGGGAATTGATTTTTCGCCTGGTGCGCTTTGGGCATCGCCAACATTTGCGCAAAGGGGAACGCATCGAACTGCTCAACGTCAAAGTGATCGTGCAACGCCCGGAAATGGAAACGGCTGAGGTGTTGACCCGACATGGTTTTTCTTTGGAACGTTTGCGCACCTATCAGGCAAGAATATTGGATCCAACTCTTTCGCCGGAGGATTCTTATACCTACGGCAACCGCTTGCGGGGCTATTTTCGGCGAACTGTTTCAGAAGCAACGCACACTGCCCCACCCCTGGACAGCATCGACCTGGCCATCGCCCATTTGCGGGCCGATCCTGAAACCCGCAACGCCTATGTTTCCCTGTGGGACAACGGCCGGGATTTGTTGCCGGAGACCCACGGCCATCCCTGTCTTGTCACTCTGTTTTTCCGCAAGTTTGACGGCGTATTGAATCTGACGGCCACCTTTCGGGCACACAATGCCCTGGATGCCTGGCCGGAAAACTGTTACGGTCTCATGGCCGTTTTGCAGCATGTGGCCCAGGCTGTGGATCTGCCAGCAGGTCCCTTGACCATCGTGAGCCATTCCATCAGTGTCGATCCCCAGGCCATGGAGCGTGCCCTGGCCGTGGCCAGGTCCTGGATTGATGCGGGCGGAGTCGATCCGGAAGCCGCCGAACATGGTTTGCGCCGTGACCCGCAGGGAGAATTTCATGTCACGTCGGATCCAACCACCCGGGAAATTGTGGTCCAACACTCTTTCGAGGGGCACCGTCTGGCAGAATACCGAGGTCACACGGCCCTGGAACTGGAGCGCCAATTGGCCCGTGATGTTGCCATTTCGGACATATCCCATGCCCTTTATCTGGGTCGGGAGATTGCCCGCCAGGAGTTTCGTCTGGCCAGCCTGAAAGAAACCAAACCGGAACCAACCACCTGATAAGTGAGTGTTGGCCATGCAGATCACCCGGCATGAAATCATCACGGAAGGCGAATTGCTCTCCCGCATCCAGAGAACCCGTCTGAAAGGACACGGGCAGCCCATGGTCTATGAGGGGGCGCACCTGACCCTGGCCAGGCGTACCAACCCGATTACGCTCTATCCCGCCCAACGTTATGTCCTGCGTGACGATCTGGAACGCATTCTGGAGCTGCACGGAGCCTTCCGGCAGCAGGGAGTGGATATTTTTGCTTTGGACGGGGGATTGCTCTTTTGGATGCGGGATCCGGAAAATCCAGATGCGGAAGTGGGACCCATTCCCCTGACACCGCCCGTGATCGAAATATCCCTGGAACCCGATGGCCGCCGCATTCCCCTGATCAACGATGGCATGCACCGGGTTTATGCCGCCTTGCGCCTGCGCAGTCTCATCAATGTCATCATGGTTCACAATGTGCCAACGGAATTTCCCTATTATGCCTATGCCCTGCCCAATGGCTGGTCCGATGTCCAGGAATTGATCGAACTGCCGGATGGATTTGTCAAGAAGACCTATCGAGATCCCGACAATTACAAGGCTCTGTTTCGTGATTTCAACGGGGTTTTCCCGGGGGTGCAAAAACAGCGCCCGCGCAGCAATCCGGCGTATCTGAAACCCTGAACCGCGTATTCATTATAAATAAAAGCCCAAAAAATGGGAATAATCCGCTGCATACCTGGCATCTGGAGACAACGAGCGATACCTGTCTCTTTTCGGCAGCCTTTTTTCTTGAGGCAAAGGGATAGGGTATCGGTTTATTGATATGTTTTTCTTGTTTTGCAGACAATTACTGGAAACCTTATTTTCTGCACTGTATTTTCTTCCCAACAAGAAATATTCGGTACATTTCTTCCATTTTTTACATTTGGCACAGCAAACGCCATGCACTCCATGCATTCCTGACAATGCCTTCTCTTCATTGTTTTTAATCCAGATTTTTTTTCTTTTGACTTTCCTCTAAATTATTTAAATTATCACGATCAAAACGGGGTCTGATGACCGACAAAATGTCGGTACATACTAAGAAGTGCATTGGTTAGCCGACATTGACAGGCACCGCATATCGGGTTTCAGGGTGTCGGAAAAAGCCGGCGACCTTTTCGGGGAAAAGCCCAACGCCTGGATGACCGTCTCTGGAGATTCCCCGGCTTCAACTCGCCGAACGGCTTGGATACGGATCTCTTCCAGCGTTTTGTGGCTCAGTTTGCGCCCATCGGTATCGGTAGTGTTCATGCCATGGAGTATACCATATGTCGGCTATCCAATGCAAGGATTAGTATGTGCAGAACGGTTGGTTCCGGGCCAGGGTGGCAACAATGCGATGCAGACTGGCCAGCCGCTCGGGATGGATGGTTCCGGCGGCCAGGGCATCCAGGACCAGACAACCCGGTTCTTGCCGATGGTGACAATCGGGAAAGCGGCATCCACCCAGCAGGGGGCGAATTTCCGGAAAATGCCAGGGAACCTCATCCGGCTGGAGACCGTGCAGATTGAATTCGCGCACGCCCGGCGAGTCGATCAACCGTCCGCCGCAGGAGAGGGGGTAGAGTCGGGCCACCGAGGTGGTATGACGACCCTTGCCGGTATCGGGATTGACCCGGCCAACCCGCAACAGGGGATCGGTGATCCACTGGGCAATGAGAGAAGATTTGCCGACCCCGGATTGCCCCACAAAAATGGAAGTACGCTCCCGCAAGGCCTCTTCCAGGGCCGCCAGGCCCCGGTTTTGCACCACGGAGAGTTCCAGGACCGGAATGCCGATCCGGCGGTAGGGTATCAAGACCTGTTCCAGATCCTCGGGATTTTCGAGAAGATCATGCTTGTTGATGGCCAGGAGGGGCTGCACCCGTGCCGCCGAGGCCGCCACCAGATAGCGATCCACCAGATGGGGATTGGGATGGGTGGCCGTAGTGGTGATGACCATTTGCTCGACATTGGCGGCAAAGGTTTGCAGCCGTTCATAAGGACCAGGGCGGCGCAAAACCGATTTCCTGGGCTGCAAATCGGTCACCACGCCCTGGTTGTTGGGGGCTTGTTGCCAGAGAACCCGGTCACCACACACCGGGTTTTCCGCCACATTTTCCCGCACGGCGCACTGGTAGCGTTGCCCCTCGGCATCTTCCACCTCGACGTGGGCACCAAAGTGCGCAATCACCAGGCCATCCCGGGTCTCTCCCAGAAAGCCACTGGTCAGGGTGGTCAGGTTTTTTTGCCGCGTCTGCTGCCAGTGTTCCATGCGTCCGGTGCGAATGGCCTTGATGCGGCGTTTTTGGACATCGGTCAGGGCGTGGGATGATTTTTTGCGCGGCATGACAGCCTGTTGTTCCGGGGCAATAGGGTTCAGGGGAAGCGTGGTTTCAAGCCCTGCTGGCCGCCATGAAATCCTCTTCCACCGGATCCAAAAGGCCCCTGTCTCGATCCACGGTGGTGACCAGCCAGGACCGTTTTTGATCTTCATGGGTGACCAGGCGGTTACCCTGATCCGCATCCAAGTCTGTTGGATAACGCGGCACCACGCCACCATTTTTTTCTGTAAGGATCATGGCTTCCATCCCAGGAAATCTGGATTTGAGATGATCCCATTCTGCAACTGGTCGCTGAAGACGCCGATAAGCACGTTGCTGGTGCAGATACAAAACGCCATCGTGCGGATGGTGTTTCAATTGTTCCGTAAAATAGTCCGCCGCCTCGGCCACGCCGCGTTCCTGCCAGATTTGCAACCCCATTTCGCTACGATGTTCGTTCCGGTGGTTGACATGGGCCAAGTGGGTTTTGGCGGCGTCATGTCTGCCTGCCCGGCGAAAGGCGGTGGTCCGACCCAGAGCAGGGGCGTGACTGAAATTTCGTCCGGTGATTTGCGCCAAAGTGTCCGGGGAACTCTCCCGGCCCGTCGGGCGGGGAGCGAGCTGGAAAGGCAACTTTTGGCCGTTTTGCAATTTCCGCAATTGATTTTCTTTTCTCGACAATTCCGGATGATCTGGAGCGACAGATCGCGCCAGTTCCAGGAGCGTATCTGCTTCCTCCAGTTTTCCTTGCTGCATGAGTATTTCCGCCTTGCCCAAATAACCCACAGATTCATTAGGAAAACGCTGTACGATCTTGTCAAACTCAGCCAGGGCCTCCCCTGTTTCTCTCCCCCAGAAGAGCCGCGCATAAGCCTTGGTGGTATGGATGATGACATCATCCGGGAAAAACCGCACCGCATCATCCAGCACCGCCACGGCGGCGTCCGTCTCTCCCCGGTGGGCCAGCGTGTCACCGAGTTGATTATGCAGTTTGGCATTGTATGGAAAGCGGCGACGGGCCTGCCACAAGACGGCCTCACACCTGGGCCAATCTCCGGCCTCATCCAGTGCCCGCCCCAACAGGGACCACGAATGGCTATGATAGGGTTCCCAGGTGGCAGCCTCCTGGGCCAATTCAGCCACCCAGACAGGATCGCTCCGTAAAATTTTATTGCCGAAATTATTGAATGTGCGGACCAGAAAATAGCTGTCGCCCGTCTCATGCGCGTGGCGACGATAGCGGTCAAAAAAGTTTTTCAGGTCAGGTTTCAGTTGGGCCAGAGGCTCGCGTTGCACCCTCGCAAGCATGGCCTTCCAGGACTTTTCAGAGAAAAAAGGCGACAAATTTTGCCTGATTCTGTCCCCGGCACCTTCTGAAAACACCTCTGGAAAATGGCTCGCCAGCCATTGTTCGGCAAGTTTGTGCATGGGTACCCTTTGGCGGGCCTCGCTCAGTTTGCGGATCCAGGCCTTGTCGCTCATGGGATAGGCACCCTTCAAGAACTCCACATAGCGATCCAGGATTTTTTTATCATCAATTCGTTTCAGGTGAGCCAACCCGTTGGCAAAGCGCAACACCCCCACCAACAAGGATTCGCTCACCCGGCCAGCCGGGCCTGTTCGACCCTCATCGGGCATGCGGAGCAGGCCATCCAGACCCATGCGGCCATGGTGCGTAAAACCGCCCGTGTTCAGGGCTGCCAGATCCAGCCACAGACGCAACAGCCGGCGATCTTCCTGATGCTGGCTCAGGGAGGTATAATAGGCCCCGAGGGGATCACATGTGCGGCCAAAAAAATATTCGGCCAGAAAGTCTTGCATACTGCCTTGAATTTTTTCGTCTTTCAGCCATCGCATGGTTTGACGCAGATTCATGGTGGCTGCGGCATAAAAACTTTGCATCAGCATGCGGGCAAAGGACTTGGGGTTTCCATAACCCAAATCGGCAGCTTTTTCAACCTGGATGACATGTTGCAGCCATTCGGACAGGGCACCATCCAGCCTCTCCTGCCCCCCGGAACCCAGGGCTCCCCTGGCATGCAACAAAATTTCTGATGGTTCCAACGGTTCGAAGGAGCCCATGTAAAGCCGGCCACCCAGAAGATTTCCTATCGACGGTACCGGCTCTTTCGCAAAATGTTGACACCATTGATCCAGTTGAGCATCCATCAGGAATTCCTGTCATTCGGGTAAAAATCTTCCCTGTCCAGGTAGGTGCGCACCAATGGCAGGTGCCACTTGCGGGCGCGTTCCAGTGCCAACCCCGGATGACGGCGTATCCATCCAACACGCTGGATATGTGCGGGCAGATAGTCAAATTTTGGATGCAACAATTCCACGCCGTAGTGATAATCGTTCTCCGCAGCAACCTGGTTCAGGTTCACGGTGCGTCCGCCTGGTTTTTCATCCGCCGGCGTACCAGATCCTGGACGGGGAGTGGGAAAGAAGCAGGGATTCAAATTTCCGTCCAGCACCGTGGGTACCATCAGTTCCTGGTGATTGCTCTTTTGATCGATGGTTTCTTCCACTCGGTATTCCAGCAGCAGTACCGGGACAAACTCCTCGGTCCCAGTCGCAGCATTGATTGTGGGTTTCAGGTGCCCCATACCCAATCGATCCCGTATTTTGTCCGCCCACTCCACATCTTTCAGCACATCATCCACTTCATCCAGATACGATGCAAAAACCGGGCGCAAATCACGTCCTTCATTCCAGGAACCACAAAATTGACTCAGCCATTTCTCGGCACTGTCACGTTTTTTGGCCTCACCATCCCTGAAATCGGCAATCTTGCTCATCAAATCGTCCACTGCATAACCGGTCCGTTTGATGATACCTCGTGCATCTTCCAGACGAACCAGCCTGCGTTCCAACGCCACATGCGGATGGAGCAGATTATCGGCATTTTCCTGCCGGAAAGTCCATGGCCTCCCGAGGAGTATGTCCATGGGATCGATAAACAACTCTTTCTCCAGATAATCATCGGCATGCCTGCTTTTCCAGTCCGCCAGGGACGCCACTGTCGATACGCCCTGCATGCAGGAGTCGTAAAGCAACCGTCCAGAGTCGGGTGTACGCTCGTCGTGGCAGAAATTTTCGGCCAGAAAACGACCCTCGCTGTTGGTTTCGGCAAGCAGCCGGGTGAACAGATTATTTAATGAAGGATAGGGACAGGTCATGCACACCAACCCGGGATTGCCGGAGTTCATATCCAGGTTATCGAAAGTATTTACGATTACCACACGGGCTGGTTTCGTGCAAGAGGCCTGGCGGAATCGGGCACGTTATTTTCGGGGCTTCGCCCCGGACCCCACCAGGGGGAAGGGCACAGCCCTTCCCCCTGGACCCCCATCCCAGTCTTTTATTTGTTTTATGCCGGGGGAAGATTTATAGTGCTGTTCAGGACCCTTTCCAACCAAAGGATCTGATATGAAAGACTTTGTTGGGGCTTCGCCCCAAACCCCACCAGGAGGAAGGGCACAGCCCTTCCTCCTGGACCTCCATCCCAGTTTTTCAGACGTTTTTCATCTGCCCGTTTCCCAGGCCGGCAGCGCCACGCACCGCGCCCTGGCCGCCCTGACCGGTGGGGGAATTCTGCTGGGATGGTTGTTGCTTGTGCGACTGATTGCCGTCACCGATCATCCGGGAGCAGAAGGGATTGCCCAATTTTCATTGCTGGGTGTCACCGTGCTTTGTCTCGGCTCTGCCTGGCTTTTATACCGGCTGATTCGCCACCTGGATCCGGAAGACGACATGCGCAATCCCGGTTGGCCGGACCTGTTTGCCCTTTGGCTTCTGGAGCTGTATGAACGCATTTTTCCCCAAAAACCGGTTTATTCGGATCGGGTCCGCACCCGGAATTATGTCCATGCCGCCCATCGGGGGTTTCACAGTGTATTGTCCGAGTCCATCGTTGAACTCGAACGTCAACCCGCGTCTTTTGCTGCCGATCCAGAAGCCCCTGCCACCCCTGCCGCCGATACCGCCGATACCGCCCATTCCCCCCCTGCCATCCCTGCGGCATCGGCCATGGCCCATTCACCCATGCCTGTCTCTCCTGCCAGACGTGCCACGGCGGCCACTCTGGACACCCCGGCAGTTCCCGCCATGACCAACCCGGCCTTTTCCGCCCCAGCCATACCCGACGGTGCGGAAGAGTCCCCGGTCCTGTTCGACAATGACCGGCAAGGAACAATACCTCCCCCAAGAGGATCTATGCGTTTGCGTCGCCGGCAGGCGGTGTCTCAGGGCCGTTCTGACGCGCCAGCCAAAATCCCTGACCCAGCAGGAACAGGAACGTCAAACCCAACAGACCGAAAATCTTGAAATTGACCCAGACGGATTCATCATAGAGCCAGGCAACCAGGAGGTTCACCCCCCCGGAAAAGATAAAAAAAACAATCCAGGCCCGGTTCAGTATGTCCCATTGGCGGGGAAACAGGGCCACTTGTGCCCCCAAAAGGCGTTGCACGAGGGGGGGGCGCTGACCCCAGGTGCTGAACAAAAACACCAGGGCCAGAATCCAGTTCAGGACGGTTGGTTTCAACTTGATAAAACCCGGATCCCGCAACAACAGGGTGGCCCCCCCAAATACCCAGACCAGCAGGGTCATTCCCCCCTGCACGGGTGGCAGGCGGCCTGTCCGCCACCACAACCACCCGGCATGCAGGGGCACACCGACCATGAGAACCCCGGTGGCGGTATAGATGCCGTCCAGCCGGTAGGCGACAAAAAACAACACCAGTGGCAAAAACTCCAGGACCAACCGCAACGCACGCCCCCCCTCTACCAATCCTTGCCCGCCTGCCGCACTTCCATTCCGGGTATCTCACCTTCACCCCGCATCCGGGTCATGGCACGTTTGGCACTCTCCCCTTCGGCGTATGGACCGGCAAATACACAGACCAGTTTGCCACTTTGCATGTTGACGACCGTCTGGAAACCAGGCAAGGCAAACCGCTTGATGCGATCCCTGGCCTTGTCCAGGGTTTCCATCTCACTGAAACAGCCCGTGGAAACATAATACTCTCCCCGGCGCGGCAAACGTCCCGGTCCTGGTTGACCACCGGTTTTCTGGCGATTTTGACTCTCCCGCAACTCCTGGCCGGAAGCCTGATCCCGTTTGATGTTATTCATATCCGGAGCCGCTTTTTTGGCGGCTGTCGGCGCTGTTTCAGCACTTCGGGCCATGGCAGCTACGTTTTGCATATCCGAAGCCGCTTTCTTGGTGGTAGACAGTGCTGTTTCAACACTGCGGGCTGTGGCAGCAGCACTCGTGGCAGGAGGTTGGGTTGGCACAATATTTCCCGGAGCGGCAGCTTCTGGCGCAACAATTCCCGGCGGCACAACCCCGCCCGGCGCAGAAACCCCAGGGGGAGATGGAAACACAGTGGCCCCGGGTGTCATATTCCTGGCCGGATTGATTTGTTGGGCTTCGGGAATGGACATGTTCTGTGCAGCAGCAACCGTTCCGGATCTTTCCGTCAATTCGGAATAATTGGCATCAATGCCCGGTTCCGGCTCATCCAGTGCGGACTCATCGTTTTCCGACTCGTCACTGTCTGGCTCGTCGGCTTCATCCTCTTCCGCATCGTTTTCCACATCAGCGACCTGTTCGGTCATGGCTTTTTTGGCTGCGGCGGATGATGGTTGTTTGCCGGCTGCGGTTGCAGGACGAGGCTTGCCGGCAACGCCTGCTGGCGTTTTTTGGGGTCTGGATGCAGCACCGGCAGCGGTATGGGAAACGTCTCTGGGCTGTGGCAAGATGCTTTTTTGGGAAAATGCCACTCCCCTGTTCAAGGTTTCCAGATTGCGGCGAATGGCCTGAACCAATCCGTTGGACTGGTCATTGCCATACTGTTGCCGAGCCCGTTCCAGGGCCAGATTCAGGAGAAAGGCAGCCCGGACATAATCCCCGTTCTTGTAGTGCAGCCGTCCCAGATTGCTCAACCACACGGCCAGACGAACCGGCTCGTTGGCATGGACACTCTGGGCTTCCTGGAGTGCCCGATCACTCAGTTGTCGCCCCTGGGGTTCACGCCCGGTTCGCCACATCAGGATGGCCAGATGCTCCATGATCTGCGCTTTTTTCAGGCGACCGGCCTCCCCTTCCGTATTGACCGCATCCATGGCACGTTGATACAGGTTTTCGGCCTGGGTGATTTCACCCCGTTCGGCGGCCAATTCTGCCAATCCCAACAGGGAATCTTCCAGCCTGCCGGCTTCGGGTCCCTTGAGGCGCTCCCGCAAGGCCAGGGCCTCCCTGAACAGGGCCTCGGCCCGATCCAGTTTTTTAAGGCGCTGATACAAACGGGCACTGTTTTCCAGATACGTGGCCAACTGGGGGTGATCGCCGCCCAGCACCTGCCGCCGCCCGGCCAGGGTTTCCCGCAACACGGGTTCGGCGTCATCGAGCCGCTCTTCGGCAATATAAAAAGCACTCAGGGCTTCCAGGGAATCGACCGTCTTCTGGTGATCACGGCCATACGCATGTTCGCGAATCGCCAGGGATTCCCGCAACATGCCCTCTATCTTTCCCCTTTGGTTGTGATGAAAGTAGAGTTTGGCGGTCATGCCCAGGGCTTCGGCGACGTTGGGATGATTCTTTCCCCACTCGTGACGCACCCAGAGCAGAAAGTCCCTGGTTTTTTCCATCACTTTGCCAAAATCTTTTTCCTGGTACAAGGCATCGATTTCGGCCACGCGCTGATTCCAGGCCTCACGATCCGCAGCGGCCCGGGCCGGGGAGGATGTCATGAGCAGGAACAGGGAAACAAGCAGGATTCCGAAGCCAAATTTTACTTTAATCATCACGATCATACCCCGGCAATAAACCCGAATTCAGGCTACACCATGTGGCGCGATGTACTCCGACTTTCGGAGATCATCACCAGGACAACCTGGACAAAAAACCAAAGCAACCCAACCAGAGCCACATAAACCGACCACGTCACGCCCCCGGCCATGGCCATGCCCGATCCCAGAAAAATCAAGGTCCGCCAACGGTTTCCCCGGGCCAGCATCTGCCGATCCCGGGCATGAAAACCCGCCGAGCCATCTCCCTGCCGCAACCAGAGGGGCAATAGATGACTCATGGCCCCGGTGACCAGGGGAAACAGGAAGGTCATGAAGAACAGCGGCACGGTATTGGCCGGTTCCATCCAGCCCAGAACGATGGGAATCCCTGCCAGCATCAGAGAAAAATATCCGATCAGTGCCCCGAACAGGGAAAAAAGGGTACCATTGCCGGACCAGATTTGGGGGCGATGCCGCAAGACCGATACGGCCAGATGGATGATGGGAATCAACCAACCCACCAAGCCAATCCAGGAGAGAGGCCGATACCAGGCCGCACCCACGGCAGCTCCCAAAGTGCCCATGACGGCAAATTTGAAGTCGGCCCGCAAGCGCCGCTCGACATCGTTGTCGGCATATCCGCCGACCGTTGGCATCAAGACCTGCAAGGTGCCAAGGGCAGCGATCCCCAGGAATCCGAGCAGATTGAAATGCAGATGCACGCTGCGCAGGGTCCGCCACTGTTCCGGCCACAACAATCCCAGGAAAATGGCCGCCATGGCGACGACCAGAAAGGTCGCCGATCCTTGATACCAGCGCAGGCCGGGATGGACGCTTCCCAGGGCACGTTTGGTACACTTGCGCATCCAGGCAAGCAGAATCATCCCCACCACCAGGCCCAGAGGGGCACCCAGAAACGCAAAGCGCCGATCAAAGTTCATGGCCAGAAAGGCCAGCAAACCGGCAAACATGGCCAGAAGGGGCAACCACGCCACCAGCCCCTCGGCCTGGCTGGTGCGCGTCAAGACCGAGGTGAAATGAAGCATCATGGCGGTCATCAGGGGCAGCACACCCACCGCCAGCACCACATGCACCACGGTTGCAGCCGGCCACATCCTGGTCAAGGTACCAATGCTCATGAAGGCCAGCAAGGTCACCACCGCCAAAATCGCCAAACGCCTGCCTTGAACAACTCCGTGCATCACTGCCGTACCTCCGCACTTTCTGGCGCACCTTCCGGATCTTGTCAACCCGACAATTCCAATCCATGGCGTTATCACCGACGACGGCGTTATCACCGACGACGGTTTGACACCTTTCGCAGCCATCCGACTTCTCCAGGCAAATCCCGGGCCAGATTTCAAGCTCCCCGGATCCATCCTGCCGGTATTTTGCCCGGACGTATTCTGGAATCGCTGATTTTCAGGCCATAAATCGGGGTCCAGGGGGTGTGTCCGATGATGTTTCAATATCCTTGTTGAATGAGATGTGTCAACCCGGGGAATTGTCCGTTCGCCCGGTAG
>JADGCO010000062.1 GCA_015228935.1 Magnetococcales bacterium
CCAACAAAGTCTTCCATGTCAAATCCTTTTAATGAAGGGGTTCTGAATGGTTACCCGAATGATTACAAAAAAAGAGAGGGGTCGGAAGATTTTATTGATTATCTTCCGTATGAGTACGTTTTGAGATCAAGGCGATCATGATAATGAAGAACAGCCAAAACAGAAAAATATATAAAAACAATACCGGTATTCCCAACAGGAATGTTTCCCGGCTGAACAGGGAGAGCAGGGGATGGTTCAGGGCCAGCACCCCGAACACGGTCAATACCACCAGGCGTTCAGTAAAACGTTTCATGGGAGACATGATCAATACCCTGCCTTGTCTTGCTGACGGCGTATTTGCACCATGCTGTTGCCTGCCTCGATGGCTGCACCCAGGGTGGTGATACCCTTGACTTGCAACAGATCCAGAAGTTTCAGAAACACTTCCGCAGTCACCATGGCGTCGCCCATGGCTCTGTGTTCTTCACGAACTTCCACCCCCAGGCGTTTGGCAATGCCAGTCAGGGTGTGGTCGGTGACCTCATCATGGAGATAAACCGAAAGCAGCAGGGTATCCAACACCGGATTGTCAAAGTGTATGCCGCAGCTTGCCTCCTTGAGATGCAAAAAACGCATGTCGAAGGCGGCATTATGGGCCACCAGCACGGCATCGGCCACAAAGGCCTTGAATTGCGGCAATACCTCCTCAAGCGCCGGCTTGTCGTGGACATCGGCATTGGATATGCCGTGAATCCGGGTGGATTCAATGGGAATGGGACGTCGGGGATTGACCAGACGTTCAAAAGTTTCCCCAGCCGGAATACGCCCATGAACAATACGCACACCAGCCAGGGAGATGATTTCGTCCCCTTTGGAAGGTTGCAGGCCGGTGGTTTCGGTATCAAACACCACAAAGGTCAAATCAGCCAGGTTCCGATCTGCCACATGTTCCGGGACATGCAGCGATCCCATCAGGGAAAAATCATAAAAATCGGGACGTTCCGGAATATTTTGTCCGGGATACTGCCATTGACGCGGGGAGGGGGCCAGCGGCAGCCGGAGCATGGCATGACCCGGGCGGCGATGTTCCTGACTCCAGATTTCGCAACCATGGCGTTCCAGGACCTCTTCCAGGCGAAAGGGAAATCCTTCTTCGTCCAGAATCAACGTGCGCCAGGACTCCACCTCTGTGACGGAAATGGGCGAACCTGACCAGATGAAATCCAGATAAATTCGATTGTCACCGAGCATGGCCGCACTCTCGATCACACCATACTGCACCTGTTCCCCAATTTTTTGCAGCAGTTTTTCCAGGGCCAGCAACAGGGCTGGGGCATCGGCCCGGACCCACAGGGATTCCGACGCTCCCTGCAATACCAGCCCCGATTTTTTCGCCAAACGCCGGATCAGTGTTGCGAGCAAATCGGAGATCAGGACATCCGTCAAAATCCATTGTTCCGAGGCCAGGGTATTCGCTTCGGCAGCGATGGCATCCAGTTGTTGGGACAAATCGGTGCTTTCATTCTGGATGATTTGCATGAACGACAAGCGGTTCGCGGTATCCATCTCCGCATGTTGCAGCAGGGTTTCCGCAGCAGCTCGCAGACTGGCCACCGGGTTGCGGCTGTTTTCCAGGGCATGGCGTATGAGGGTATCATAGCGCCGCGCTGCCGACATTTTGCGGGTTGCCTCTTCGAGGGTCAGGATGAAATTGTTTTGTCCTGGTCGATCACCGGGATAAAGGGTCATGACACAGTCCAGCATCATTTCTTCATGCTGTGCCGCGCAAAAAAACCGCACATCGTTCCGGTCGGAACCGGCGGCGGAATTTTTGCGATGCAAAAGAAATTCCATGGTGGTTTCCACGGGCTGGCGGGTGCAAAGTTCATAGAGAGATCGTCCCAGACCCAGGGATTCCATATGGCTTTGGAACACATTCTGAGCTGCTGCATTGTAGAGTATGATATGGGCTTCGGCATTGATGACGATCAGGCCCACATGGAGGTGTTTGATGATTTTTTCCAGGCGTTCGGTTCCATCGGCACCGGTACTCAGGGCTTCCTTGACTTGGCGACGGGCATGGTACAGGGCATGACCGAGTTGCTGGACCCCTTCCGGGAGGTTGCCCAGCAGGTGGTTGTTGTCCAGGGAAATTTCCTGGAGCGGATCGGCATGGGCCAGGATGGAAACCGTGCGGTCCATTTGGACCAGGGGTTTCAGCAGCACTGTGTCGAGCCAGAGCCATATTTTGGCCAGGACAGCTCCCGATAAAAACACGACAGATAATATATAAATGGTTTGAGTTTGCAGCCATGACTCGGCAGGTTGATCCAGAACGGGCAGGGTGTTCATGGCCTGCCAGGCCCCACCCATCCATGCCCCGCATACCAACAGCAGGTAGAGTCCCAGGATGCTCCAGAATCTGGTGCGAATATTCACGATGTCAATTTTTCCAAATAAAAACGGGCAAAAAAAACAGGCAAAAGACTCAGACAGTTTCCAGACCCAGCAGGGTGCGCACTTTTTGGACCAACTCCCTGGTTGCAAACGGCTTGGTGACATAATCATCCGCTCCCAGGGCCAACCCTTTTTGCTGCTCCACTTCACGTCCCTTGGCGGTCAGCATGATGATACGCACTTTTTGATGTTGGGGATTGGCGCGGATGGCGGCACAAACCTCGTAGCCATTGCGTTTGGGCATCATGACATCCAGGAGGATCAGATCGGGAATTTTTTCGTCGATGGCCTGAAGTGCCGCTTCGCCATCAGCCGCCGTCCGCACGGCGAAACCCTCTTTTTTCATTAAAAATTCAAGAGACAAGACAATATTGGGAGCATCATCGACGATCAGGATTTCGACAGGCATTGATGTTCTCCATGGAATTGTTCTCTCTGTCTGATATCCATGTGACAGGGTCTGAATTTCATGACACGTTGTCCATGAAAACCGCATCCAGTGACTGGGCATCCAATATCTGGAGACTCCACTCTTCCAGGGATGGCTGATCAGCCTGGGCGATTTTTTCCACAGCCCATGTGGGCAATGCACCGAAACGGCGTTGCAGTTGGCGAGTCAACACTTTGGCCTCACCCCTTTTTTCACCTATACGTTCCACGCTTGAGATATAAGGCATTTTTTGTTTCTCCTCGAAGGTGGCAATTTCTGACCGCAACTGATTGTCAAGCTCTGGCGGCAAATGCAGGACCCAATCGATGAATCGAAACAGATCGATCACCTGTTTGCGATTGCAACCTCTCTTATACAAACTGCGAATCAGGTGCCATTTGACCTGGTAGCGTTTTTCCGGCTGGTGTCTGGTTTTTTTGGCATGCAGATGTGCCAGGGTGACGATGGCAAACGGATTGGTGGATTTTTCCAGATCGGCTTCCTGATAATCCAGCAGTTTGATGGCGGTAAAGCGATAGCTTTGCCGGGTACCCCACAGGGCGTAACCAAACTCTGCCGGTCGCCAGCCAGGCTCCTCGTCAGCCAGAATGGCCAATCCGACCACCGGTTTTTGGTACAGGTCATAGGCCCTGTACTGATAGACATACATGTTCTCGGCAAAATTCGGTTTGCGATTGCCCTGGATTTCGATGTGGATCAATACCCAGAGTTCATGGTCATCGCCACGACGCCATACTTTGACAAGTTTGTCCATGCGTCGGTCACCGATCTCTGCGGCACGGGTGATGCGGGCCAGTTCGTTGTCAAGAAATGCAAAGCCGCGCTCCCAATCAATTTCCCGGTAGGCTTCCGGCAGAAAAAATGCCAGGAATTCCGGAAAATAATTTTCCAGGATATCTTTCCACGGTACATCGAATTCGTCTGGCAGAGTGGTCATCCTGATTTCTCAATGGTGTGATCTGATTATGACACGTTGTCCATGAAAACCGCATCCAGTGACTGGGCATCCAATATCTGGAGACTCCACTCTTCCAGGGATGGCAGATCAGCCTGGGAAATTTTTTCCACCGCCCATGTGGGTAATTCACCGAAACGGCGTTGCAGCAGGCGAGTCAATATTCTGGCCTCACCCCTTTTTTCCCCCCTTTTTTCACCTATGCGTTCTACACTTGAAATGTAAGGCATTTTTTGTTTCTCCTCGAATGTGGCGATTTCTGACTGCAACTGGTTATCAAGCTCTTCCGGCAAATGCAGGACCCAATCAATGAATCGAAACAGATCGATCACCTGTTTGCGGTTGCGACCGCTCTTGTACAAACCGCGAATCAGGTGCCATTTGACCTGGTAGCGTTTTTCCGGCTGGTGTCTGGTTTTTTTGGCATGCAGATGTGCCAGGGTGACAACAGCAAATGGATTGGTGGATTTTTCCAGATCGGTTTCTTGATAATCCAGCAGTTTGATGGCGGTAAAGCGATAGCTTTGCTGGGTACCCCACAGGGCGTAACCAAACTCCGTTGGTCGCCAACCAGGCTCCTCGTCAGCCAGAATGGCCAATCCGATCACCGGTTTTTGGTACAGATCATAAGCCCTGTACTGATAGACATACATGCCCTCAGCAAAATTCGATTTGCGGTTACCCTGGATTTCGATGTGGATCAATACCCAGAGTTCCTGGTCATCGCCACGACGCCATACCTTGACGAGTTTGTCCATGCGTCGGTCACCGATCTCTGCGGCACGGGTGATGCGGGCCAGTTCGTTGTCAAGAAATGCGAAGCCGCGTTCCCAATCAATTTCTCGGTAGGCTTCCGGCAGAAAAAATGCCAGGAATTCCGGAAAATAATTTTCCAGGATATCTTTCCACGGTACATCGAACTCGTCTGGCAGAGCGGCTATCATGAGATGCGGTCAGCTTGGTCAGTGCAGTATTCGTAAATTGAAATGATGGTAGATCATTTTTTTGAAACGATCCACCAGACCGAAACAGTTGCGCAAATATTCCTGTTCCAGATATCCCAGACTGTTCAGGAGCAGAAAATCTTCTCCCGCCTCTTCTCCGCGCACTTTTTTCAGCCGGTTCCTGACCTGCAAGCCGGCAACAAAATCAAAGGCAGCGATGAGATCCTTGCCGAAAGAGCGGTCCAGAATTCCCTTGTGCATCAATCCCAGGATTCGCCGGGGGGTACTGGATTCCCGGATGCGTTGCTCCAGGGCCAGACTGCGCACGCCATGCACGATGGGAAAAGAGGCCCCCTTTTTGAGATCGATATGACCTTGGCGTTCCCCTTTTTCGACGATGAAGCGTTTGAACACTCCCAAAGGGGTGGCAAAGGCCAAAGCTGGCAAGGCAAAGTGGGCGTAAAAAGCCGGATCGTCGGGCAGATGCTGCCAAAAAAAATCATAGGCCTGTTGAAACAGGATTTTGTTGCCAGCCACGGGCCGTGCATCATAGCAGATGGCCAGCCGCATGAAGCCGTCCGGGGTGGGATCACGGATCCAGGTGAAGATTGACTTTTGAAAATCGGCCAGGTTGCCGCTCCATTCCGGATTGGACAGCATGACCTGACCCGGGCAGGGTGGATAGCCGATCCGGATCAGGGCATTGGCGAAGTTTTGACAAAATGCCGTGATTTCTGTTGCGGGAAAGGTGTCATCGGTCAAAAGCGCGTTGTCCTGGTCGGTTTTGGTGATCTGTTCGCCGCGTCCCTCACTCCCCATGACCAGAATACAGAGATGCTCCAGCATGTCCGGTGTTGACAGCAGACTCGCGACTTTCTGAAACACCTGGCAATCCAGATCGCGCACAATCTGTCGGATATGGCGCACCTTGACTCCATGGGTCAGGAGGCACTGCACCGCCTGTGTCTGCTGATGCACCAGGTCGGTCAATGTTGCCAGGGTTGCGGCCTGCTGGATCTCTTGAATCTTCAAGGCATCCTGGCTGGTCAAAATTGCCAGGAGCCTGCTCGGACCTCGCATGAACGGCATCGGTTCCATCGTTGGTTCCCGGGGAGTGGTCTTCACCCTCATTTTCCGGGGAGCGGTTTCCACTCCCGGGCCATTTTCTGGGCCTCGGCGATTTGATAGGGAGTCATCAGCTCGGCGGTTTTATCGCGGGCCTTGACGGCATTTTCGATGGCATTGGCTGCGGCGAGATTGAACCACATGTGGGCCTGGACATAATCCTGCGGCAGGCCCTGGCCATTCAGGTAGAGTACGCCGAGATTGAACTGGGCATGGGCATATCCCTGTTCGGCGGATTTGCGATACCATTGTGCCGCCTCCTTGATGTCTTGCGGCACCCCATGGCCATTGGCATACATCAGGCCAACTCTTTGCTGGCTGGCTGCGTTGCCTTGTTCAGCCGACAGTCGGAACCACTTGAAAGCCTCTTTGAAATCCTTGGCGACCCCCTGGCCATTGGCATACATGTTGCCCAGGTTGGCTTGGCCGATGGCATTGCCCCGCTCTGCTGCCAGACGGAACCATTTGATGGCCTCCTCGTCATTCTGGGGCACACCTTGACCCAGATTGAACAGCGTGCCGATGTTGTTCTGGGCTTCGGCCAGACCTTGCTCCGCAGCAAACCGGTACCATCTGAGGGCTTCCTGGTCGTCCTGGGGAACACCCTGGCCGTGATCGTACATCGTGCCGAGTGCGTTTTGGGCAATGGGATCCCCTTCATTGGCCCGGCGGAAGGTCTCTTCCACTTCCCCGGCCTGGACGTGGAGGACGGTCGCCAGTGAAAAAACCAGGATCAAGGACCGGAAAAACACCTTCCTACCCCCCCTTGACGGTCAGGATGGGAACTTTTGCCAAACCGATGATACGCTCCATGACGCTGCCCAGAAAGACCCTTTCCAGGCCGGAGCGGCCGTGACTGCCACCGATGATGAGATCGGCCCCCCGGTCGCTGGCGGCTTGCACGATCACCTGGGCGGTTGAATCGCCGTTGACCACATCGCCGGAAACCTGAATACCGGGTTCATCCTGTTCGAGGGCCAGGCAGATGCGTTGCATGGCCTCCGTTGCTTCCTGGCGGCGTTTTTCTCCGTGGACATTGCGCACGACGGAGACGACAGTCAAGGGAATCTGGAAGAGGGTGGCCAGTTTGCCGGCGGTCACGGCGGCCCGGTCGCTGTAACGGGAGCCATCGACGGCGAGCAGGATTCCTTTCTGCCAGAGATGGGCATCCTTGGGCACCACAAGAACCTTGCAACGGGACTGGGCCACGACCCGGGCGGTGGCTTCGCCAACCATGAGCCGGGCCAGACCGCGAATGCCCCGGCGTCCCATGACGATCAGGTCAGCCTGAATCTCTTCGCTGGCGGCCAGAATTTCGGCATGGGGATGGATTCCGCGCTTGACGACGGGAATGGCTGCGATGGCCTCCGTGGTCATTTTTTGGGCAATGGTCTCCAGATCCTTTCTCGCCGTCACTTCCTTGCTGTGGGCAAGATCGGGAACCAGGGTATCAATCTCGGGATTGCTGATCACCATGCGCATGGGGTAGAGCGTAGCCCCGGTGACTTTGGCAAGGGCAATGGCCACGTGCAGGGCACCCTCGCTGAAGTTGGAACCGTCAGTGGCGACCAGAATTTTTTGGAATCTTCCGGTGGGAAGCAGTGTCGAGGCGGACATGGGCGTAAACTCCTTCAGTGACCGGCTGCCAGGATGCCTGATGCCGCAAGGGCGAGGATCACAACTTCCAGCATGGCGAGGACAAAATAGACAAAGTCCTTCTTCTTGAGCAGAACAGGAATGATGCGCAGGTAGCAGACGAGGGTGATCATGGCCAGAAAAGCGATGCCGACATAGTTCAGATAATCGCCCTTGTTGACGAGATGTACCCAGGACCAGCCGGTGTGCAGGTGGGCCTTGGCCAGGTAATCCCTGGCCGAGATGGACCAGTATTGGTGCATCTCTTCAAGCGGAATCACGCCCGGCAGGAGACCGAAAATATAGATGGCGAAGGATACCAGAAGCATGGCAAAACCGATCTTCCAGCCGATATTCAAAAGTCTGGCGTAGATGATCTGTTCTTCCGAGGCATAGTTTTTGGTGTTTTGTGGCGTGGTGTCCATGTCAGAAACCCAGACCTTTCGAAAGGGCACGCAGCCCGGCAATCAGCAGCATGATGATGACAACCTTGCGGACGGTGGCGGCATTGGTGATGGCCAGCAGCCGGACACCGATCAGCGATCCCAGCATGATGCCCAGGATGGAGGGAATGGTGACGATGGCCAGAACGGCCCCCTGATTGAGGTAGACCCAGGCTGCCGAGGTATCGACGATGGAGAGCAGAAATTTGGAGGTGGCCACCGAAACCTTCAGGGGCGCTCCCATGACCAGATTGAGTACCGGGACATTGGCCCAGCCGGCACCCAGACCAAACATGCCGGCCATGACACCAATGACGACGAAAAGAATGAGGCCATGGATGGTCCGGTGAATTTTCCAGTCAATCTCCTGGCCGCGCGCGGCATCGAAGAAAATGCCGTGGATACGCAGGGAGGAGGAGAGGGCGTCGGCCTGGGGAACATCCGGCATTTCCGATTTTTTGGCGAGCCACATGAGCAGGACGATACCCAGAATGGTCACTCCCAGACAGGTCTGGACCAGCCAGACCGGCAAGGCCAGGCCCATCATGGCACCGGCAATGGCCGAGGCCGACGCGATGACCGCCGCCGGCAAGGCCAGACGCAGGTTGGCCATGCCGCTTTTCAGCAGGCCCGGTCCGGCGGCCAGGGCACCGGCCAATGCCACCATCAGCCCGGCACCACGAATGAAATCCATATGAAAAGGAAAGAAAAATCCGCCCACAATGGGAACGAACAAGACGCCCCCACCCACCCCGCCCAGCACGGCCACAATACCAAGGAAGAAACAAACGATAAAAAGGGCCAGTGCCCAACCCCAGGCCGGGAGTTGCAAACCAGAAGAAACAGCCTCGGCGGTGGCTCCGGCAACCTCGGTGGCTTCTGCAGGCAGGGAAAGAAGCGGCAGGATGAGGCCTGCCAGGAGTGGCAAAATTCGAATGAGTAGGCGCATGATCGATTGTTTTCCGTGCTGATGTTTATTGGATGATCACGGCAGGGGTGTGACGACGCCGGACCCTGATCCTAGTCCTGTGTTTTCCATGCGTCAATCTCTTCTCGACGGGGGCTGAAACCGGCGTGATGGTGTTGTCACGGAAGAAGCGTTATGCTGCGATCAATAGTATTAATTATTGATTTTATTAACTATTATAAAGAAGCGTCCCGGATTTCTTTGCCAGGATTCAGTGATGATCTGGTATGGAATTGACGTCTGCACACGACATTGGGTAAAAAAAAGTTAAACAGGCGTTAAAAAATTCTTGCATGCCTGTGCAGTGTGGTGCCATCCTCAGCAGGTTTTGCGTTTTTAATACTCTTTCTCTCTCTCAAATTCCATTTTTGATATTAAGGTCTTATCAAGAATGGACTGAACCAGGTTGGGAGGTTGGCCATGCAATTAAGTGGGGTGGTCCGGGAACTTTACGTTCCTCTTGCCGATTATCCGCATGTGCGCGACAGCGCCACGGTGCGGGATGTATTTGCAACCTTGCAGGAAAAATACAGTTCCGCCGAGCAGTTTCGCAGTGTTCTTGTCATTGACAGTCATGGCCGGCTGGTTGGCATGCTGGGTCTGCGGGACATGCTTCATGGCCTGTTGCCGGATTATCTTCGCCAATCTCCGACACATTTTCAGGGAATGGGCGATGACGTGACCTCTCTGGCCATGCTCTGGCAGGAAGATTGCGCGGATTTATGCCGGCAGGCATCCCTGGGTCCGGTCGGCCCGCATGTCACGGCCATCAAGGGATCCCTGCACCTCGACGATCCCCTGGCCAAGGGCATCTATATGATGGCCACGACCGCAGCCAACATTTTGCCGGTGGTCGAAGATCACAAGGTTATCGGTGTGTTGCGTCTCGTCGATGTGGTGACCGAAGTCACCAAGGCGGTGCTCCATGGCTGATCAGACTGCCGTTCACTTTGACGCCGAAGAAAAACAACTCTTCGATTGGAAAAAGTGGGGTGGGTTGCTCGGTGGGTTGATTCTGTTTTTGCTTGTCTACAACTCCGCCCCCTGGGCCGACGCCATCGATCCTTCAGGCAAGAAGTTTCCGTTACCGCCTGAAGGCAAGGCGGCCATAGGCTTGTTTCTCATGGCTGGTATCTGGTGGGTCCTGGAGGTCATTCCCATCGGTGTCACTGCCATCGCCATTGGAGTCATGCAGGTCTTGTTTGCCATTCGTCCCGCCAAGGAGGCTTTTCGCGATTTCATGGATCCGTCGGTGTTGTTCATCTTCGGTTCCCTGGTGATCGGCATGGCTTTCACCAAATCCGGCCTGACCCGGCGCCTGGCCTACAAGGTGCTGCTGATTGTCGGTGAAAAAACCCGCATGATACTGCTGGGTGCCCTGGTGGTTACCGCCTTGTTGACCCATCTGATGGCCCACACCGCCGTGGCAGCGACCATGTATCCCATCCTGCTGGCCATCCTGGCCCTTTATCGTGAAGAACCGGGTCCCTCCCGGTTTGGCAAAAGCCTGTTCATCGGCATGGCCTGGGCAGCCGGGGCCGGCAGTGTCATCACCTTTCTCGGTGCGGCACGTGGCCCGGCAGCGGCCAGCATGTTCAAGGAATTTACCGGTCGCGATGTCGCCTTCTTCGATCTGCCCATTTTTCTGGGTTTGATCGGTTGGATCATGGTGTTCATCATTTGGTTTTACCTGTCCATCGCCTTCAAGCCTTCCAAGGCGGTGATCCCGGGGTTGCGGGAAAAGGTGAAACACATGGTCGATGCGCTGGGACCCATGAGCCGCCAGGAACAGTTTGTGTTGCTCTGCGTCTTTCTGGTCGTGGTATTGATGGCGTTGCAGTCCGTCGTCCCGACCCTGGGTGCCATCGACCGTGCCGCCCTGATGCTGATCTCCACCCTGCTGTTCTTCATCTTCAATATTTTAACAGTAAAAGACCTGGAAGAGATTCCCTGGAACATCGTTCTGTTGTTCTCGGGTGCCATGAGTATCGGTTTTTGTCTTTGGAAAACCGGTGCCGCCCAGTGGATGGCCGTCGAATGGCTGGCCACTCTCAAGGATGCCCATTGGTGGGTTTTTGTCATGGGCATCGCCGCTTTTGTATTGGCCATGACCAACTTCATCATGAACGTGGCGGCAATTGCCATCGCCTTGCCGGTATCACTCGTGATCGCCAAATATCTGGGGGTTGCCCCGGATGTGATCTTCTATGCCTCGCTGGTCACCGCCGGCATGCCCTTCGTGTTGTTGATCGGTGCGGCTCCCAACGCTATTGCCTACGAATCCAAACAGTTCACACCGGGTGAATTTCTGGTTCATGGTTTGGTCATGAGCGCCATTCTGCTTGTGGTATTGGGCGTGGCCCTGGTCACCATCTGGCCCTTGTTCGGCATGCCCATCCTGATGCCAAAATAAAAATACCGGAATATCTCACGCCAGGAGGAAGCGGCTCTGCCCTTCCTCCTGGTGGAACTCAATCAGGTTGCCCTTCGCGCAATCGGATGGTCCTTTCCGTGTCTCTGGTAATGAGATATGATGTCGGGTATGTTAGACAACGATGATTCCATCTACCATCGCCTCTTTTCCTATCCGGAAATGGTGGCCGATCTGCTGCGGAATTTTTTGGAGTTCGCCCTCCTGGCAGAACTTGATCTGTCGCAAATGCGGCGGATGAACACCAAGTTTACGGCCCAGACCGGTCAACGACGGCGGGGAGATGTGGTATGGGAAATTCCCACCTGCGCTGGCAGCAGTGTGTTTTTGATCCTGATTTTGGAGTTTCAGTCCGATATTGACGAGTGGATGGTGTTGCGTCTCGATGTCTATGTCGGCCTGCTCTATCAACAATTGGTCGATGAGCGCAAATTGAAGCCTGCGGATGGTTTGCCACCGGTACTGCCTATTGTTCTCTATAATGGGGAGCCACGCTGGAACGCGGCCATGAGTTTGCGGGATCTGATCCGGCTCCCGGCAGGTTCTCCATTGTGGCAGTATCAGCCCGAAATGCGGTATTATGTGATTGACGAGGGGAAATTCCCGGATCAGGAGTTGAAGGGCCGCTGGTCCCTGACTGCCGTATTCTTTCGAATACAACATCCGGTCACTCCTGCATCGGTCCTGGATGCCAGTCGTGACCTGGTCGCATGGTTTGACAGGCATCCGGACGGTCCGCCCGTGAAACGTTTATTCCGGGAACTGTTGGTCGTGGCTCTGGAACGGGTCAAGAAACAGGATCCTCGCCCGTCTGTTCCTGTAGAGCTTGAGGAGGTTGTCATCATGCTGACACGTTATATCGATAAATGGGAAAAGGACATTGAGCAGAGGGCATTCCTCAACGGCGAAAAAAACGGCATCCTGATCGGCGAAAAAAACGGCGAAATAAACGGCATTCTCAAAGGGAAGATGCACACCCTGCTTTTGTTGATCCAACGGCGCTTCGGTTCCCTGCCCGAGTGGGTCCATGCCAGATTGGCCAGTGCCACTCTGGACATGCTGGACAGGTGGACGGAAAACATTCTGGATGCCGCCTCGTTGGAAGATCTGTTTCAGGGGCGAGACAGGCAAAAGCCGGTCGGCCATGGTTGACGCCAGGATTGACATCACCGGGGAGCAGTGCCCTCTCACCTATGTCAAGGTGCTGCTGAAGCTGGAAGAGATGGCCCCGGGACAGACCTTGCAGGTCCGTATGCGTGGCAACGAGCCGCGCCAAAACCTTCCTGCCACTTTGCGCGAGGAAGGATTTCAGACGACCGAACCCCTGCCCGAGGGTGAGAACGACATTTTTTGCATGGAGGTCCGAAAACCCGGTATTTAGGGTTTTTTGTCAGTGGGCAATTTCCGTGGTCCGGATTTCCCGAATCACCGTAATCTTGATCTGTCCCGGGTAGGTCATTTCGTTCTCCACCCGGCTGGCAATCTCCTTGGCCAGCAGCATGGATCCTTCGTCGTTGACCCGGTCGGAACCCACAATGACCCGTACCTCGCGTCCGGCCTGAATGGCATAGGCTTTTTCGACGCCCTGGAAATCGGTACAAATATGTTCCAGGGCTTCCAGGCGCTTGATATAGGTCTCGACATTTTCACGGCGTGCCCCGGGCCGGGCTGCCGACAGGGCATCGGCGGCGTTGGTCAACGGCCCATAGACCGATACCGGTTCGACATCGAAATGGTGTGACCAGATGGCATTGCTGACCACACTGCTCTCCTTGAATTTTTTGGCCAATTGCCCGCCAATGACCGCGTGTGAACCCGGGGTTTCGTGATCCACGGCCTTGCCGATGTCGTGCAACAGACCGCAGCGTCGGGCGACGTTGCCATCCAGACCAAGCTCCTCGGCCATGATGCCGGCAAAATAAGCCACCTCGATGGCGTGGTGCAGGACATTCTGGGTATAGGAGGTCCGGAATTTCAGCGTTCCCAGCAGACGGACGATTTCCGGGTGGACGCCATGGACCCCCATGTCGAAGATGGCCTGTTCGCCGGCTTCGCGGATTTCATTGTTGATGGCCTTGCGAATTTTGCGGACCACCTCTTCGATGCGTGCCGGATGGATGCGGCCATCGGAGACGAGTTCTTCGATGGCCCGTTTGGCCACCTGTCGCCGGACCGGATCAAAACCGGAAACCACCACCGCTTCCGGGGTGTCGTCGATGATCAAGTCGCAGCCGGTGGCGGCTTCCATGGCGCGAATGTTGCGGCCTTCCCGGCCAATGATGCGACCTTTCATGTCGTCATTGGGCAGGGCCACCACGGCCACGGTGTTTTCTGCAACATACTCGCCGGCATAGCGCTGGATGGCCGTGGCGATGATTTCGCTGCTGCGTTTTTTGACCGTGCGCCGGGTTTCTTCTTCAATCTGCTTGAGTTGCCGGGCCGATTCCCGGCGGGCATCTTCGCGAATTTCGTTGATCAACTGCACCTTGGCATCGGCCAGGGTCATTTGGGCAATCTCTTCGAGACGCCGCAGGGTGGACTCTTTCAGTTCCTGGTAGCGGGTCATTTCGCTGGCGAGGGCGTCTCGTTCCTTGTCAACCTGGGCCAGACGCCGATCCAGTTCACTGTCCCGTTTGTCGAGTTGTTCAATTTTTCGATCCAGGACCTCTTCGCGTTTTTCCAGACGTTTTTTTTGCTGGCTTACCTCACGCTGGCGTTCGTTGAACTCACGATCCAGTTCTTCCTTGTAGCGCAGGCGGGCGTCTTTGTCGCGCAGTTCGGTTTCGCGTTCCAGGGTGCGGATGCGTTCTTCGGCGATCTCCTGGATTTTCCGGTTTTGTTCTTCCTGGCCTTTCTGGGCCAGGGAGAGCAGCCGCCGCTGGGTGACCAGGAGATAGGTCGGCCACGCTGCCCCGACCAGGAGGGCCAGTATGAAAAGCAGTACGTCCATTGCCAGATTCCTGTATTTTTTTCCACTCTTTGCCGGGCCACGGTGCCGGGCGGAGAGTTCAGGTATGATTGTTCCAGACCCGACTGGTTCAGGAGGCAGGAGGTTTGGTCAAAAACAGGATCTCCTGTTCTGTTACCACGACATCCAATCGGACATCCAGGGCATCCCCGGGGATTGCCGTCACTTCCTGAAACCCGTAGGCCAATCCGGCCAGGAGTGGCCGGGGTGCAGGTTCCAGGAACCGGTCAAAAAAACCACCCCCATATCCCAGACGCACCCCTTGTCGATCAAAGCCCACCAAAGGCAAAAACAGAAGGTCCAACCCTTCGGCTGTTTTCAGGGTGGGGGTATCGGCTTGTGGTGCCGGTTCGGGAATGCCATACGCCCCCTTCCGGAGGGGTGTTTCAGTACGATACGGCACAAAATTCAAGGTTTTTTCCTGTCGGTTTGTCACCGGCAGAAAGACCTGCCTGTTGCACTGCAAGGCATCGGTCAGCAGGCACGACGGATCAACTTCGTTGTCCATCGCGACATACAGACCGACTGTCCGGGCATTTTGATACAGAGTCAGGGTCGTGGCCCGGGCACAAATCTGCCGACTCAGGGAAACCACTTCATGCCTGTTCATCTGGCGGCGAATTTTTCGCAGCCGTGTCCGCAGATCCGATTTGCTTTCCGGCAAGAGTAGACCCCCGCCAATGCCGTGGGATTGCAACCTCTCGAACCCTATCGATCAAGTTGGATCTCCGGGTAACCGTTTCTGGCAACTCCCGGGGGAGTTGCACTCCACGGTCAGAGCAGAGATCCCAGGTTCAGAAGTATCGGCTCAGGAGGATGAAGAATCCTCACGCACACCGCAGGGGACTGATACCCTCATTGTTCCTCAAGCAACCGGTCAGCCTCATTGATCAACCGTTGAACCCGGTCAACCAGATCCTTGCTGATGCCGGTATTTCCAGACTCGCTGACCTGCTCTTGTTTTTGCAGCCGGATATAGCTGTCGGCGATATCCAGCGCAGCCATGATGGCGACCCGGTCAACAGGAATGCTGACGGACTGCCGCGCCATTTTTTTCATGATGCCATCGACGAAGGCGACCAGTTCGTGGACGTACTCCTTGCCGATATCGGTTTTCAACCTGAAAACCTGACCCTGGATTCTCACCTCGACGAATTCGGACATGTCATCTTGACCCTGTTGCAAGGGCTTGGCTTACGATTCCGTCGCTTGAAAACGGGTGAGAAGCGTTTCGATACGTGCAATGGTTTGATTTTTCTCTTGTTGCAAATCCGCGACCTGCCGATTCAAACGTTCAACATCGACTTGGATTCCTGCAACCTGCTGATCCCGTTGCTGGAGTTGTTGATCCCGTTGCTGAATTTGTTCGCGCAACTGGACATTTTCCTGGCGGAGGTTGCGGAGGGTTTGGGAGATGGCTTCCCAACGCTGTTCCAGGGCAGCGAGGAGGGTTTCGCCGGAGGGGGGTGTGCCGCCCGGCTGTGTGCCATTTCCTGAGCCTGAGCCTTGTTGATCCTGGGGTTTATGTTCGCCCCAGAAACCATTCTGGGCCGGATTTTCCGTGGAGTGTTCGTCCATGTTGACTGCCTCATCCTGTTTTTATAGTACTCCAACGATGCTGGTGCCTTTTGTGCCTTCAGTCCAGGCCCAAAGAATCCGCGTCCCAACAAACGACTGCACGACGGCTGCATATCGTGACACATTCCAACCGCTCCATATGTCACTTCGAGTGATTCTAGGTTGACCATGACGGGGTGTCAAGACTCCCTTCCTATCTCTTTTTATCCGGCCTGGCGGGTTGGAGGAAGCGATTCAGGAAATGCAGCGTATATTTGCCCCGGCAAAATTCACTGTCTTGCAGGATGCGTCGATGCAGGGGGATGGTGGTGGCCACGCCGCCGATGACATATTCGTCCAGGGCACGGCGCATGCGGGCGATGGCTTCGTCGCGATTTTCTCCGTAGGCGATCAGCTTGCCGATCATGGAATCGTAATGGGGCGGAATGCGGTATCCGGCGTAGGCCCCGGAATCGATCCGGATGCCGCCGCCACCGGGAGGGTGATATTCGGTGATCAGGCCGGGGGAGGGGAGGAAGGTATCCGGATCTTCGGCATTGATGCGGCATTCGATGGCATGGCCACGCAGGCGGACCTCTTCCTGGCAGATGGGCAGGGGCTCGCCGTGGGCGATGCGGATTTGTTGTTTGACGAGGTCGATACCGGAGATCATTTCGGTGATGGGATGCTCCACCTGGATGCGGGTGTTGACCTCCAGAAAGTGAAAACCGCCGTCGCTCAATAAAAATTCAAAGGTCCCGGCACCGGTATAGCCGACGGCGAGGGCGGCCTTGCTGGCGAGTTGCCCCAGCCGTTCGCGTTGTCCCGGGCCTACGGCAGGTGAAGGGGCCTCTTCCAGGACTTTCTGGTGCCGGCGTTGAATGGAACAATCCCGTTCGCCCAGATGGATGGCATGGCCGTGCTGGTCGGCCAGAATCTGGATTTCGACGTGGCGGGGTGCTTCCAAAAATTTTTCGATATAGATGTCGGGGTTGCCGAAAAACTGCCGGGCCTCGTTGCGGGCGATGGAGCAGGCGTTGGCCAGGGCGGTTTCGGTGTGGACGATTTTCATGCCGCGACCCCCGCCGCCGCCACATGCCTTGATGATGACCGGAAAACCGATGGCGCGGGCACTTTCCAGGGCCATGGTATCGTTTTCCACCACCCCGGGCGAACCGGGCACCACCGGCACCCCGGCGGCGAGCATTGCTTCCCGCGCCCTGACCTTGTCCCCCAGCAGGCGGATCACCTCCGCCGTGGGGCCGATGAAAACCAGGCCCGAATCGGCGACCACCTCGGCAAACTCCGCATTTTCCGACAGAAAGCCATAACCGGGATGAATGGCCTCGGTATCGGTGATTTCGGCTGCCGCCATGATGGATTTGATGTTCAGATAGGATTCGGCAGCAGGGGGCGGGCCGATGCAGACCGACTCATCGGCCAGTTTGACATGCATGGCATTCGCGTCGGCCACCGAATGCACGGCAACCGTCTGAATGCCCAGTTCCTTGCAGGCACGGTGAATGCGCAGGGCGATTTCACCCCGGTTGGCAATCAATATTTTTTTGAACATGACGGTTCAGCCCGGCTCGATGAGAAACAGTTCTTCTCCGTATTCGACGGGGCTGGCATTCTCCTGGATGATCCGGATGACGCGCCCGCTGACTTCGGATTCGATTTCGTTCATCAATTTCATGGCTTCGATGATGCACAGCGTATCCCCTTTTTTGACCATCTCCCCTGTCTTGACGAAGGGGGGGGCTTCCGGCGATGCGGCGTTGTAGAAGGTGCCCACCATGGGTGAGGTGACGGCAACGGCGGTAGGGGAGCGTTCCGGGGTTTGGTCCTGAGCGGGGAGACCTGTCGGGGAGACCGCCGATCCCGGCGCTGAAAATCCCGTTGCCGGTGTCTCTCCCGGCGACAATGATGGTACCGACCGAAACGCCGGGGTGAATTGTCCCCGATCCCGGATGACGCGCACCAGGGCACCATTTTCCTGGTGGATCTCGATCTCGGCCACGTCGGTATCGGCCAGCATTTTCAGGAGTTGGCGAACATCCTTGAGGTCCATCTCTGTCATCTCTCCCTGGCTTTGTGAAAAATACGTGGAACGATGGCGATCAGCTCTTCTGACCGGATCGTTGCCCGTGAAGGTACCGTATGCCTCCTTCCAAGGCCAGGATATAGCCATCCTGGCCGAATCCAGAAATCTGTCCCACGGCAATATCCCGGATGTAAGAGTGATGCCGGAAGGGTTCCCGCTGGTAAATGTTGCTCAGATGCACCTCGATCACCGGCAATTTGACAGCCAGCAGGGCATCGCGGATGGCCACGGAGGTATGGGTGTAGGCAGCAGGGTTGATGATGATCAAATCACAGGCTTCCAGGGCCATCTGGATCCGTTCGACCAGAACCCCCTCGTGGTTGGATTGAAAAAATTCAATTTCCACGCCCCTGGGGGCTGCATATTCCCGACAGGCGGTTTCAATGTCCGCCAGCGTCGCCACCCCATAAATGCCTGTTTCGCGCCGTCCGAGCAGGTTCAGGTTGGGTCCGTTCAGGACAAGAATTCGCCAGGGATTGGTTGGGGTCATGATGGAATAACGCCTCGTTGACCAAGGTTGCGACCATGGGCTGCCATGCCCGCCACGACCGCAGCCACCGGAACACCCGGTCTCGAACCCTGATACAACCAGGTCGGAGGGGCCGTCTCATCAGGTTCGGACATGGCTGCCATGCCTGCCTGCCGGGTTTGTATCCGGGCCAGAAATTGTGTCAACCCTGCCAGGGTTGTTCCGGCAGTGTCTGGTCGAGTCACGGAACCCCGTATCCGACCCAAAAAGTGTTCCAGGTGCCGCAGAACGGGATTTTCTCCGGCAATGGCCATGGTTGTCGCCGGAACAGGCATCGCCACGTCACCTTCCATGGCGGATGCGACGACAGCCGGTGCCGGTTGGGCATCCACCACATCTGGCGTGACGCTTTGTGTTGCCGGCGTGGTTGCCGGAGGCTCAATGGCCTTTTCCGGCGGGGCATCCACCTCCGGCACGGCACGTTTCAACACCGAAAGGGCCGTGCGAAAGGCATGTCCAGGTGCCCGTCCGAAGGATTGCAGACGCTCCTCGATATCCTTCTCCCCCAGCGAGACGACCAGCAACCGGGCAAAAAGATACCAGCGGGCTACGTTCTCGGGGGTTTGCTCACCTGCTTCGTCCAGAAGACGTCTGGCCTCGTCCACCTGATTGTCACGAATCAGGGTGACGATCCGGGTGATGAAATCCTGGGAATGATCTGCCATGTTCCCTCCTGGATTGCGGTTCTTTCAGCACTGGCATTGCCGGTAAATTGTCCCTTCCGGCTCGCAGGATACCAGATTTCCTGCCCGCAACAAGATATGCCATGAATGTTTCGTCGTTTTTCCAACGACATCGGAGCGGATCCAGATGGTTTCTGGAATGGGCAGATCCTGTCACACTGAAGAAGACCATGCGGGACAATTATTTCCGCATTTTGGCCAGGGTGGTGGCGAACTCACCAGGAGCTGGTTCAGCAATTTTTTCCTATTGCTTTCCTGATTTCCGTTCGCGTACTGTTTTCGCACGGCCCGTGTGTTAATCTGCTTGCAGGGATAAAATACCATGACGGATACACAGAGTGCGATTGTAAAAGGAATAGATCGACAAGTTATGAATGAGCTTGTGTATGTCCCCGACGATACCGTTGTCAGTTTGGCTATCGGTCGTTCAAGTTTGTCAACAATCGCTCTAAAATTACAGAAGGAAGCCGAAAAAAATGGTGTGACGGTAAAAATACATGATGATCTAATGTCTTCCATAAAGAATGACCGATAGTGCGTGTTGTGATAGACACCAACATCCTCGTCAGCTTTGCCATATGCCATAATCCTGCTTTTGAGAGAATGTTTGATTGGATCGCAGAGAATGGTGTTTTATTGGTGTGTGATGAGACAATTTCTGAGCTTATGCTTGTATTTGCTCGCGAAAAATTCAGGAAATATCTCTCTCATAAGAGCGTGATTGATTACGTTAAGTGGTACGCAGATATTTCAGAGTCTGTCGTAGTCACCAGTAACGTATCCGCTTGCCGTGATTCGAAAGACGATAAATTTCTTTCTCTTGCTGTGTCAGGAAAAGCTGATTGCATTATTGCCGGGGATCATGATTTGCTGGATATGGGCGAATATCAAGGCATTCCTATTTATAGTCCCTCAGTTTTTGTGGCTCGTGTTGGGGTCTGTTGACATTAATTATAATTGTCATGATGTGTCATGATCTATGCAAGCCAAACCACGGTGCAAACCGGGGCGAGCATGCCTCTAAAGTTCCTGTCCAGTTTCTCAAATCGTGTTGCAATGTGTATTAACTATTTTATAATATTGAAAAATAACTCACTACTATCCCGAAAGATCTTTGCGAGCCGCGCAGATTTTTCCATAACAAATTTCCGGCATCTGGCCAAGGGCGAGCAGGAGATCCAGAGCGGTCAAGGTACGCATTGGACGACACCTTTTGCCACGCGGAATAACGTGCTATATGAGGTTTGAACACACGCTCTCAACCAGGGAAGAAGCTCATGAAAAAATTTTTCGCATTGTCCATATTGCTCCTGACACTTTTCAATGTTCAGTCAGCCGGTGCCGAGTTGACCAGATTGACGGACAAGGTTTACGCCTATGTCGGTGTCAAGGATGCATCGGCTGCCCATAGTTTTGCTGCCAATGCCGGGATCGTCATCGGTCGGGATGGTGTCCTGGTGATCGACACCCTGATCTCCGCCAGGGAGGGAGAGCGTTTCCTGGCCGACATCCGTGCAGTGACGGATAAGCCGATCAAATATGTGATCAATACCCATACCCACCTGGACCATGCCCTGGGCAACTGCGTCTTTGCCAAACTGGGGGCTGTGGTCATTTCTCATGAGGCCGACCAGGCCATGCTGGCCACCCGGGGGGCGGACATTCTGAAAAATGCCGGAACCTACGGATTGAAGCCGGAAGATATGCTCGGCACCGAAATTGTTGTCCCAACGCTGGCTTTCAGCAACCAGATGACCATCGATCTGGGCGGAGAACAGGTGCGCCTGCTCCGCACCCTGCCATCCCATACCGCTGGCAGCCTGGTGGTCCATCTTCCCGCCGAAAAACTCCTGTTCAGCGGCGATATTCTCTTTACCGATTTTCATCCCTTCATGGGGGATGGTGATCTTGAAGGCTGGTCCAAAACCCTGGACAGCCTGCAGGCGATGGAGATTGACAATATTGTTCCCGGTCATGGCCCCCTCTCGACCAAAAAGGATCTGCGGGACATGCAGGAGTATCTCTCGTTGTTCGACAAAAAGGCGCGGGAACTGGCTGGCACCATGCAGGATGCCAATGCCATCGCTGCCAGGTTGCTGGAGATTTTGCCAAAACGGTCCATGGCGGACTGGATGGTTGCCTACAATGTCAAAAGCCGTTATTTGGGAAAGAAGTGATTACGGTTTTTGTTGCCGGAAGACCTCATACAGGGCAACACCCGTGGCCACCGAAACATTGAGGGATCCGACACCGCCGGCCATGGGAATGGCCAGGAGCTGATCGCATTTTTCCCGGGTCAAACGGCGCAGACCGCTCCCTTCACCCCCCATGACCAGGACCAGGGGTGGGGTGAGTTTGACTTCGGCCAGGGTGGTTGGTGCTTCGCCGACCAGGCCGTAGATGGGGATGAACAGGTTGCGCAACTCTTCCAGAGCCTGGGCCAGATTGGTGACGCGGACCAGATCGACATGGGCGGTGGCACCAGCAGCGGCTTTTTCGGCGACTGCGGTCAGAGGGGCGGAACGATCTTTGGTTTGCACCACGGCCTCCACACCAAAGGCGGCGGCACTGCGCAGAATGGCACCCAGATTGTGGGGATCTTCGATCCCGTCCAGAAACAGCAGAATGGGAGATGGCAGACGGGAAATTCGAGCCAGCAGGTCCGACCATTGGGGCTGGGCACGCGGCAGGGCGTGGGCCACCACGCCTTGATGGACCGCGCCGCCGGAAAGACGATCCAGGGTCGCCCGGTCCACAAAACGCAGGCGGGCCTGACGGCTGCGGGCCAGTTGCACGATTTCGTGCAGACGCGGATTGCGCGAGCCATCCAGGACCGTGACCGCCGCCACGCCGCGACCGGAATCCTGCAACAGGGCCAGAACGGCATTGATGCCATGGATCAGGGCTTCCGGGGGTGAGGAATCGCTTTGCCGGCTCGTCTGTTTCATGATCAAGCCGGGTGCTGGCGTCTCCAGGAGGTGCCATCCTTGGCATCCAGGAGAGTGACGCCGCGCCGGGCCAGATCATCCCGGATCTGATCGGCCCTGGCAAAATTTCTGGCCTGACGGGCGGCTTTGCGTTCGGCAATGGCGGCCTCGATCTCCTGGGGAGTTGGTTCGCCGGTTGCGGCGGAATCATTGGCCTGAAACCACTGGGTTGGATTTTGCAGGGCCAGGCCCAGGACGCTTCCCAGGTCCTGAATCAGGGAGGCGATCCGTTCGGTGCCGGGTTGATCTTGTGCGGCGACGGCCCGGTTCAGCTCCTTGACCATATCGAAAAGCACCGCCAGGGCCTGGGGTGTATTGAAATCATCTTCCATGGCCGCCATGAACCGCCCCACCGGATCCGTCGCATGATGTGCCGTGGCATTCCGGGTGGCCTCGATGGCGTGGATGGGGGGCAGAGAGCCTAGCAGATTCTGGGCCGCCTGCAAGGCGGTATAGATGCGCTCGATACCGGCCCGGGCCGCCGTGAGCAGGTCGTGGCTGAAATCCAGCGGGCTGCGATAATGGCTGTTGAGTATGAACAGACGCACGACCTCCCCGGGATAACGGGCCAACAAATCCCGGATGGTCAGGAAATTGCCCAGACTCTTGGACATTTTTTCCCGTTCGCCTGTGTCGCCGACGACATTGACGAAACCGTTGTGCAACCAATAGGACACCGCAGACCTGCCGGTGACGCCTTCGGTCTGGGCAATTTCATTTTCGTGGTGGGGAAAGACCAGATCCAGGCCACCGCCGTGAATATCGAAGGTTTCGCCCAGGTAGCAGGTACTCATGGCGGAACATTCGATGTGCCAGCCGGGTCGGCCCGCCCCCCAGGGGGAATCCCATTGGGGTTCGCCGGGTTTGGCTCCCTTCCAGAGGACAAAATCCAGGGGATTCCGTTTGCGGTCATCGACGGCCACCCGGCTGCCGGCTGCAAGGTCGGCCAGGGTTTTGCCGGAGAGTGTTCCATAGCCGGGAAACCGGTCCACGGCATAGTAGACATCTCCCTCGCCCACATAGGCCAAGCCCTTGTCGATCAGGCGGGCAATCATGGTCTGCATTTCTTTCATGTGGGCCGTGGCGCAGGGTTCGATATCGGCCCGGGCCACCCCCAGGGCATCCATGTCTTCATGGAAAGCCGTAATGAACCGGGTGGTCAACTCCGCCATGGTGACGCCGGTCTCTTCGGCCCGGCGAATGATCTTGTCATCGATGTCGGTAAAATTGCGCACATAGGTGACATCCAGCCCGGTTGCCCGCAAAAAACGGACAATCGTGTCAAAGACCACCATGACCCGGGCATGGCCGATGTGGCAGTGGTCATAGACGGTCATGCCGCAGACATAGATGCCGATGCGGCCGGGAATGCGGGGCACCAGGGGTTCCTTGCGCCGGGTCAGGGTGTTGTAGACGACAATGCCCATGATGGTCTCTCTGGTGGACGGAAAGGAGAAAAAAAGTGGCAGTGTATCATCCACGGTCGGAGGAAGAAAGACACCATCCAGACCGGATGAAGCAGGAAGATGGATCGTAACCATTCAGAACCCCTTCATTAAAAGGATTTGACATGGAAGACTTTGTTG
>JADGCO010000063.1 GCA_015228935.1 Magnetococcales bacterium
CCATGTTTGCTGAACGGGGCATCCCGGTCCATCAAGTATTTCACAACCTGAAAGCCGGCCTTCCCGGTGGACGCAACATGCAGATCGATCTCCTGGTGACCAATACTGACACCGTCGCCGTCATCGAAGTCAAAAGCAGACTGACAAACGAAGATGTGCGTGATCACCTCACGCGCATGGCTGAGTTCAAGGAATTTTTTCCCATGTACGCGCACATGCGTGCCATAGGGGCCATGGCCGGCATCGTGATTGATCAGGATGTGGATCGTCAGGTCATGAATGCAGGGTTTTACCTCATCGTCCAATCAGGTGACACGGTCCAACTGGCCAATGAACCCTCTTTCCAGGCACGGCTCTGGTAAATCAACAGGAGGGTTTGGGAGTGGTCTCTCACATGTGGTGCTACCCGACTGAATTGACTCAGGATGACAATGATACCATCCTGGTTTCCTTCCCTGACGTTCCCATTGCGCACACGTTCGGGGAGGATGAGGCAGAAGCCCTCATGCGTGCCCGGGATGCCCTGGAGACCGCACTGGAAATGTACATCGACACGCGCCAGCCCTTGCCGATACCCACCCCGGCCGCCGGTCGCCAAGTGGTGCATCCCGGTGCCCTGGTCCGTGCCAAGCTGGCAGTCCACCAGGCCATGCAAGAGGAGAAAGTCCGCAAGGCGGAGCTGGCCCGCCGCCTGCATTGGCATCTTCCACAAGTGGACCGTTTGCTGGATCTGCGGCACGCTTCGCGCCTGGATCAGATTGAAATGGCCCTGGAGGCCCTGGGCCGTCAGCTCCAGGTGGTGGTGTCGGCCAGGTAGGGGAACCAGCCTTTTTCAGGCCAGACTTTTTTGCCACATATCCCGAAAAGCAGCTTCCAAATGGCGCGTAAAACGGAGCGGATCCCCCAGGGTGGTCGCCCGCATCCGCTCCCGCATGGTCAAACGCACCTGATTGAGATGTTCCGGATCGGCGGCCAGGTGTACGGCACAATTCACATACGCTTCCGGAGTGTCGGCAATCCATGCCGGCAACCCCAGCGTTTGCATCAGACTGGCCCCCACCCGGGCCACATGTCGGTCTCCCAGCAGAGTCACCAAAGGAACCCCCTGCCAAAGCCCCTGCAACGAAGTGATGCCCCCATTGAACGGCATGGGGTCCAGGGCCAGATCAATCTGGCCAAAGGTTTCCAGATAGGTACGAAATGGGGAAGGTCCCTGAAGTTCAAGCCGCTCCGGATCGATCCCACGCTGCACGAAAGCCGTGCAAATGCGTTCCCGGGTGGGCAGGTCATAAAAAGGTCCGGATTTTAAAAGCAAACGGGATTTCGGTACCCGATGCAGGATGGCCGCCCAGAGATCCAGGGTGGTCGGGGTCAACTTGGGCAGATTGTTGAAGGAACCAAACGTGATGTACCCCCGTTGCCGGGCAGGGGTGGGCACAACGGGTGGTGCCGGCTCCGGCGGCTGGTAACAATAAAGGGCACACGGCAGGGTGGCAATCTGTTCGGTATACAGGTGCCGGGCGGCTTCGGTGACCGTGACCTGGTCATGAATGACCCAGTCCATGGTGGCCAGACCCGTGCCATGAACATATCCGGCATAGGAAACCTGAAGCGGAGCCGGTCGCCGGGCAAACAGGGAGAGACGGTTGCCCTTGGTATGCCCGGCCAGATCGACCAGAATGTCGATGCCGTCGGCCTGTATGCGTTGACGCGCTTCCTGGTCGGTCAGGCCCGGAATGGCAACCCAACTGCCGGCCTGCGCCTGAATGCGATGGGTCAGGGAGTCGGACTTTTGGGAATGGGCATAACAGACCGTCTGAAATCGGGTCTGGTCATGGTTGGCCAGAATGGGAGCCAGCAACATGCCGATGGGATGGTGGCAAAAATCGGCGGAAAGATACCCGATGCGCAAGGGCCGCTCTGGATCCGGATCACGCACCGGAGGCGGTTGCTGGTCCGGCATATCCACCAGACGGCCAAACTCCCGATGCGCCATGGCCACGGCCTCCGGGGTGTGACCATCGCTGTAATTCAAGGCAAACAAATAGCTGGAATGGGATGTAATTTCACCGGGATGGCGGGCCAATCCTTCGGCAAACACGGTGAGTGCCTCCGGCAAACGTCCCTGACCCATCAGGACCGGAGCCAGATTGAAAATACCAACAGGCATCTCCGGATCCAGACGCACCGTTTCCCGGCAACACCCCTCGGCCTTGGTGAGTTCGTGGACTTCCAGATAAGCCAGACCGAGATTGGCATGGGCCACAGCCAAGTCCGGTTCCCAACGAATTGCCTCCTGCAAGGTGCGGATGGCCGCCTCATGTTGTCCCAGCATGATCAACAACATGCCCAGGTTGGACAAACCCGAACCGCGCTGGGGAGCCAGCGCCACGGCCTGACGCAAGCGACGCTCAGCCTGTTGCCAATCTCCCAGGGCCTGCCAGGCAATGCCGGCAGCTTCCAAAAGGCCGGGATCCTGGTGACCGGCAGCAATCCCTGCCTCGAAAATCTGCCCGGCAGCCGCACTTTGGCCGTCAATCCACAGGGCATTTCCCAGGGCCATGTACAATTCAGGATGGGTGGGAAAACGCCCGACGGCTGCTTGCAGCGCCTGTGTGGCCTCTGCCCAGCGCCGGGTACGCATCAACAGACCCAGCAGGCTTTGCTGCCACTCCCAAGGCTCCTGACCCGCAGCCAAGGCAATGGCTGCACGATAACAATCGATGGCCGACCCGAAATCGCCCCGGTCCACCAACAAATTGCCCAGGTTCACCCGGTAACCCGCATGGTTGGGTTCCAAGGCAATGGCACGCCGCTGGGCAGCCTCGCTTTCCGCAAGGTGTCCAAGCCGGCGCAAAACAGTACCCAGATTGGCCTGGGCCGCCCCCTTCCCGGGATGGTGGCGCAAAAATTGCCGATACAAGGCAACAGCACCCGATAAATCTTCCTGATCGCGCAGCACGTTGGCCAGATTGAAGACGGCTTCGGTCATCTCTGGGTGGTGATCGAGAATATGGCGAAAACAGGCCGCCGCTCCCGCCAGATCCCCGACCGCATGCAGGGCATTGCCCAGATTGAAACGCATTTCAGGCCGTTGCGGGGCCAGTTGCACGGCCTGTTGCAGGCAGGAGATGGCCGCAGCAGGTTGCTGCAAGCGCCGCAATAAACTGCCCAGATTGGCCAGGGTGTCCACATGCTCCGGGCACTCCGCCAATATGGCCTGGTAGGCTGTCAGGGCCTCTGCATATCTGCCTTGCGTGTGCAGGTCCACAGCCTTTTGGAAAGCCCGGCGCAGCGTGTCTGGAACCGGATCCGCAAGATTGCCCGACACCCTGCCCGACCTTGGAAATTTGCGGCTCATGAATCTCCTGCCTTCAATCCGAGGCCGGGTTGTACAAAAGTGCCTCCCGGAATCGGTCAATGGAGAGGGGTTGACACACACAGGCAACCTGGAGAAAATGGTGGTCTGGTTTTGGCGGATCGTCTAACGGCAGGACAGAGGATTCTGACTCCTCCAATCTAGGTTCGAATCCTAGTCCGCCAGCCAATTGGAAGCAATGTTCTCACCCCCCTGTTTCTCCCCCTGATTGTTCTGCTGGTCGTTTTTCTCGTTACATTCTTGTGGATGCAGGTGAAGATCAACACCTGTGCCTGTCCCCATTCCGAATGACTTTACTGGCCCGTTACCGGGCATCGTGGTGAAAACCCCCCGGTGAAGAACAGTGTCCTGAAAATGTGGCCATTGCCATGGATCTTTTGCCGGCTCGCCACATTATTGGCATGTTTCTTGCTTAATCTTATACAATACTTGCGCGTATTGCCTGTAAGTCACTGGCAGCGCATCCGGGTGCTTTGGGCGAATTGCCGGGACCTCATGGATGGTGCGCCTGCTTGCCGTCTGCTCGTTGTCATTCACCTTTCTGAAAGACCCATGCGTGCCAATGAACGATTCATCCCCCACCGCAGCCCAGAGATTTCAAGATCATCCGGCCCGCCTCCGGCAGGAAGAGGCAGCCACAAAAGCCTGTAATCAGGGACGGATGTTCATCCAGCAGCAACGCTACCAGGAAGCCATGACCTGCCTGTTGCAGGCCATGGAGCTGCACCCCTCACTGGCCGCAGCCTATGAGGGCATGGCCCAAATTTTTACCTACAAGGGATTGACTGTTCTGGGATCGGTGTACGAGCGACTGTTTCAACATTATGCCGGGCAACCTGCGCCCTTGGCTCAGGTGGAACACACATTTTTTATTGATCCTGCCCTGGCACGCCGGACAGCACACCTGGGACAGCGTATCATTTTGCATAAAGCCTATTCGGTTCCGCAATTGTGTTACACCCTGGGCAAACCTCTGCCGGAAGATTTGCCAACCGTGATTGCCTTGTTGCCGGATCAAACAGGCCGGTTTTTGGCGACAACCCGCCTGCACTTTCCCAGACGGGTGGAATTTGACCCGCAGCGTACAGAACAGGTTCAAATGGCTGTTCACACAGCCAAAACAATCGAGTCGGCCATGCAACAACGTATTGCCTGGATTGAGGATGCGCGGCAACGCTGTTTGAACGAAGCCCCTGTCTTTGATGAACATGGTCCACTCCGCATTTTCATGCCGACCTCACGCAGCACCACGGTGATGCAATTTGCCACAAACAATCTGGCCAGGGCTTTGCTCAAACTGGGATGCCAGGTTCGGGTTCATATTGAACAGGACGACAGGGAATGGGATGATGATTACTCGCGGTTGCAGGATTACGAGGCCTGCAAGCCCCATGTGATCATCAACATCAACCATTTATTCAACGATTGGCTGCACCCGGATGTCATCAACGTGACCTGGTGGCAGGATCCCATGCTTGAAATCAGCCGTGGCGACCCGTTGCCCTGGCGGTCACGCGATCTGGTCTACTCCGCCTATCCAAACTTTGATGACTACCTCAAGAAAACAGGTGCCACACAGGTCATGCGACAGGATTTGTGCGTCGATCTGGATGTGTTTCATCCTGAGATCCCCTGGGAAGAGCGCCGCAAAGTGGTATTCATCGGCACATCCTATGCAGAATTGTTGCCCAGCCAATTGCCTGAAAAACAGACCATCATCGATCTGTTGCGCCCCCGTTTTCTGCGTGGTGAAATGATTTCCTTTGCCACTTTGGATGATTATTCCCGGAAAACCGGTCTGAATACACTGGCCATCGAATCAATTTATTGTGATCTGTTGCGGAACACAGCCATTGAATGGTTGTGTCAGATGGCCCATGAGATTGATCTGGAGGTCGAAATATATGGCCGCTACTGGGAGCGGAACGAACATGTGCGGCCGTTTTACAAAGGAGAACTGCGTCATGGCCCGGATGTGGCGGCAGTCTACAATCAGGCACGGTATGCCCTCGCCGTGCATCCGTTCATGGTCAAATCCCAACGATTGGCAGAAATTGCCGCCTGTGGTTGCGTTCCCGTCCTCATGGATGATCGCGCCAACGCCGAACCCCCCCATTGGGACGATGCCATTCTTTTTTTCAGGACCCGGGATGAACTGAAAAGTTGCCTGCGCCAACGTCCACCCCAGGATTCCCGGATCATCGCCGAGGCCTGTTCCTATGACCGTTTTGCCCGGCATATTTTGAATCGCGTCACGTCAATCCTGAAGCAGCCGGTTGCAGAGTCCACATCATGAAAATGCATCCCTTGCCATGGATTGATTCACCCGGTCCAGGTCACGCATCGTCTCCCCTTGCATGGATCGATTCACTTTGGATTGATTCACCCGGTCCAGGTCACGCATCGTCTCCCCTTGCATGGATCGATTCACTTTGGATTGATTCACCCGGTCCAGGTCACGCAATGTCCCCCCTTGCATGGATCGATTCACTTTGCGGAAGGTTTTCATATGGCAAATTCAAATCATCTATCCGCCAATCTGGCTGACATGTTTCAGGAGGGTCTGGCCCATCACCAACAAGGTGATCTGGTGAGCGCCATGCGTTGTTACGAGAGCGTGCTGGCGCAACACGAACAAGTGGATGTCTTGTACGCCCTGGCTCTGGCCCGCCTTGCTCTGAAGGAGTATGCCATCGCTCTGGATGCGATGAAAAAAGTAATGGTGCAGAGAACCCCCGATGGCTCCATATACGACACTCTGGGAAAAATCTACTGGGGAATGGGACGTCTGGAAGATGCCCGGCAGGCCTTTGAACAATCCGTCACCCTGGGACATGCCCAAAAAGCCGACTCCATGTGTCATCTCGGTTGGGTTCTTCTGCTCCTGAAACGTCATGAAGAGGCTGCAAAACTCCTGTTCCAGGTTATCGAACTGCAACCCGATCTGGCCACGGCCTACCAGGGTTTGGCCCTGATACACGAACACAAGGGATTGCCCCTGTTGCAATCCATTCATCAGCAACTGTTTCAATATTATGCAGCCCGGCCGGTTGCAGCAAGGTCTGTGGAAAATGTTTTTATTCTGGATCCTGAAGCAGCACGCCAAACCGCACGTTTGGGACAACGTCGTCCGTTGAACAAACATTATTCTGTTCCGCAATTATGTTACACCCTGGGCGAATCCCGACCGGATGACCCGCCGAACCTGATTCCCCTTCTGCCGAACAAGATCATCGAATACTTTACGACAACACGTTTGAGTTATCCTGTCCGGATGGTGTTTGATCCGGGAAAGCAGGGGGTCTTTGATGCTGCCGTGCAAATTGCCACACTCATTGAATCTGCCAGAAAACAAAGGGCAAGATCAATTGCTGACTGTTTGCAGCGTTGTCGCAATCTGGCACCGGATTATGATGGCAAGACGCCATTGCGCATTGCGATGATAACCTCCCGCTATACCTCAGTGATGCAGCATGCAACAACCAACCTGGCCAAGGCTCTTCGTGAACTTGGGTGTCTCGTTCAAGTGGATATTGAACAAAACGATCTTGAGGTGTGGGATGATCCTTTGACCACATTGATGAATCACGAGGCATTCAAGCCTCATGTGACGATCAATATCAATCATAGATTCAACGACTGGCTCCATCCTGACATCATCAACATCACCTGGTGGCAGGATTTGATGCCGGAGATTCGCAACAGCACACGACTGAACTGGCGACCACGTGACCTGGTATTTTCCGCCTACCCGGATTTTGATGATTACCTGTTGAAAACGGGGGCACCCCAGGTATTGCGCCAGGATTTGTGCGTTGATCTGAGCGTGTTTCGCACTGTCACGCCCTGGGAAGAGCGCCGCAAGGTGGTCTTCATCGGCTCGACCTATACGGAAGTCCTTGAACTGGACGCCGCAAAAATTCAGTATATTGAAAATGTTCTGCAACCCGGTGTTGAACGTGGCGAATATGTTTCACTCGACTTTCTGGAAAATTTGTCCCGGAAAATGGGTATCAGTACATTCGGCGTCGATTTTGTCTACAGCAATCTGGTCAGGAATACGGCAGTTGAATGGCTGTGTCAGATTGCGGGCGAGATTGATCTGGAAGTCGAGGTTTATGGGCGTTTTTGGGAAAAGAATGCCATCGTGCAGCCGTTTTTCAAGGGTGAGCTGCCGCACGGGGCAGCCGTTGCCGAAGTGTACAATCAGGCCCGTTATGCCCTCGCTGCCCATCCACACATGGTCAAATCACAACGCCTGGCCGAAATTGCCGCCTGTGGTTGCGTTCCCGTCCTCAACGATGATCGCGCCCATGCGGAACCACCGCACTGGGATGATGCCATCCTTTTCTTCAAAACCCGGACGGATTTGAAAAATTGTCTGAGCCAGCGTCCATCCCGGGACCCTTGGGTCATTGCCGAAGCCAGTACCTACGCCCTCTTTGCCCGACGTATCCTGGATTGTGTATCGTCCATCTTGAAGCAACCAATTACGGGAAACGTATCATGACCATGGCATCGACGTGGACAAGCCAGGGAAAAACCGGGACGGACAACCCTTCCCTGAACTATTATCGAACCCATGGCATCCTGCCTGGACGACAACAGTTGGCCATCCGTGAATCCCACGTCGAAATGCGCTCGAGCCTGTTTCGGCATCTGGGTCTGCCTCCGGGCTGGTTGCGTGGACGCACCGTTCTGGAACTGGGACCCGGCTGTGGACAGAACGCCCTGCACATGTTTCTGCAAAAACCCGCCCGTCTGCTCCTGGTGGACGAAAACGAGGCCGCACTGGAGGCCATTCGGAACCTGTTCGCTGCGCATCGGAATTCCAATCAGCCGGATTGTGAATTGCAGCATGGGTTGATCGAAGCGTGGCGGTGCCCGGACCAGTTTGAATTGGTGTTTTGTGAAAGTGTGATTCCCTGGCAACAGGAAAATCCTCAAGGCTTTTTACGCAAGGTGGCCAGCCATGTGGCCCCGGAAGGTTTGCTGATCATCACCTGCATGGACAGTGTTTCCACATTGCCTGACCTGTTGCGGCGGCTGGCGACGCTGCTGATGGTCCGACCGGAAGATCCCCTGGCAAGGCAGGTGACCCTGCTGAGCGGTTATTTTCGGGAACATCTGGCCAGTCTGCAACATGCCACCAAGCAGATTGACGACTGGGTGCTGACCAATCTGCTGCAACCCCTGGTTGGCACCCCGCTTTCCATGGCCGATGCCATTGCCACCCTGGATGACAACTTTGATCTGTATGCCACATCACCCCATTTCGTCACGGATTGGCGCTGGTACAAGCAGATCCATGGCTCGTTGAGCCGGTGGAACGAGCTGGCCCTGGCCGCATTCTGGAATCAGGCCCATAATTTGCTGGACTGTCGGCAGGTTGTTCCACCCCGTTCTGCCGCGCTGAATCAACAGTTGATGCAGCAGACGGACCGCATGGCCGCCGACATCATGAAATTCTACCACTCCCGAGACCCGGCGCTGCTGCCCGGTCTGGCGGATACCCTGGATTGGGTGGTCTCTGATGTCAACGGCTTTGCACCGTTGACCGCTGTCGCTCTGGCGGAGTTTGCCCGGGGACTGGGACAATATCGACAGCATGGTCGCTTCCCCGGTCTGCCCGTGTTCAAAGATTTGTTCGGTCGTTCCCAGCAACATCTCTGTTTTATCCAACGCAGGAGTCACACCCATGACACGACAAAAGATGCGTGGTGATGTCACTCCGGATCCGGAGAAATTGGCGCATATCATCAGCCAGTTGCAAAATCTGAATGGCATTGTGGAGGCGGGCCTGCCGGATGAAGCGATACGCATTTGCGAAGAAGCCCTGGCCATTCTGCCGGATAATGTGGAAATCATCAGCATTCTGGCCGATCTCTATTGGCAGAAAGGAAACATCGATCAGACAAGAAAACTGCTTGCCCGTGGGTTGGAATTGGCTCCCGACAATGCCCAGTTGCATTTGCGCATGGGCGATCTGGCCAAATCCCAGGAACAGATCGACACGGCCATTGACCATTATCGGCAGGCTACACGGCTGGATCCCGGCAATATCGATGGTTACTTTCAATACGGTGCCCTTCTGGCCAGAAGTGAACGATATGCAGAAGCCGTCTCGGCCTTGCAGCGTGCCCTGAATATACGGTTTGACGTTGCCGAAGTGCATTTATTACTGGCGATTATTTTTCAGCAGGAAAAAAGGTCGATTCTGGCCCATGTCCATCGGCGTCTGCACGACCACTTTAATCCAGCCGGTCCACGCCAGTATCCTGCCAATCAGGTTCTGGATACCTATTTTCTGGACGATCAGGAAGCCCTGGCTGTGGCGCAGCAGGGTTTGTTGATTCAACAGGGCAAGGAAAGCACAAACCTGCGGCAAATCTGTTATCACCATGGACCGCTTGCCGAAACTGGCGTGGAAACCCTGATTCACCTGCCCATGAATCGGATTCCGGCGTTTTTCTTTGATAACAGTCTGCGACCTCCCGTGACAGTCCAATTTGATCCTGCCGATTTGCAACAAACACAGATGGCCATGGCCATTGCCAGGACTGTGGACCGCTCATACACATTGCGGGCTTCGGCCATCCAGACCACCATATCGCTCAACAGTCATTGCGCACCCTCCTTTGAACCAGGCAAACCCCTGCAGGTTTTCCTGTTCGCCACCCGCACCAATGAGACAAGATTGATTGAAATACAAAGTATTGCACACGCTCTGCAACGGCTTGGATGCAGGGTTCATTTTGAAACCGAAAAAAATGGCATGGAAATTCTGGATACCTACCATCTGCTCAAGGCCCATTATGCCTGCAATCCCCATATTACCTTCAACATCAATCATGCCAACAATACGCACCTGCATGAGGATGTATTCAACATTGTCTGGTACCAGGACGCCCCCCAGGAGATTCGAGGCCATCAGCCCCCGCATTGGCGCCAACGGGATATCGTCCTCTCCGCGTCAGAAACATTGGACAAGCTGCTGAGCGACAAGGGGGTCCATGAAATTCACCGTCAATACCATTGTTTTGATCTGGCCGCATTCCAAACCGTGACACCGCCTGCCGACCGCCGCAAAGTGGTCTTCATCGGTGACTCTCATCATCATTATCTCCATTGTTTACCACAGGAACCGGTCAAGAGTGTTGCCCGGGTGTTGCAGGAAAAAGTTGAACAGGGAGAGGTGGTCACCGACGCGCTGCTGGAGGCATTGGCTCAAAAATCGGGTCTTCCGGCACTTGCCGTATGTCAGTTTGTTTTTCCATATGTCATCCGGCATTGCGCCATAACCTGGCTGTGTGAATTGACAACGGATCTGCCCTGGGAAGTGGATATACATGGCCGGTTTTGGAAAGAAATTCCCGAAGTGGCCCCTTTCCATCGAGGTGAACTGGCCGATGCTCCGGCTGTGGCCGCAGTCTACAATCAGGCACGCTATGCCCTGGCGACCCATACCCGTTTGATGCATACGCGCCGCCTGGCAGAATTATCCGCGTGTGGCTGCATTCCGGTCGTCTATGACCATCGCCCGTATGTTGATCCGCCCCACTGGGAGGATGCACTCCTCTATTTTCGTACCCGGGACACCTTGCGCGATTGTCTGCATCGGCAACCGCGTCAGGATCCATCCATTCTGGCCCACACCTTGTCCAGTGATACCCTGGCACAACGTATCCTGGCCTGGGTCAAAAAAGAGCTGGAGGAATCACGTCCATGAACAACCCTGAACAGGCCGGAAATATCGGCCCGGATCAATTTCAAATCTCTGCACAACAAGCCCAGAATTTGCGAGAAGTGACTGACCTCTTCCAGACTGGAAAAATGGCCGAAGCCCATGCACGTTCCGAAAAACTGCTGGCCATGTGGCCTGACAATTTGAATCTGTTGATCTATTTGGCCAACATTCAATGGAATTCCGGGTTGCATGCCTCAGCCGAAGCCCTGGTATCCCGGGGTCTGCAATTGGCACCGGATCATGCGCTGTTGCATATGCTCATGGGAGATATTGCCAAATCCAGAGAGGATACCGAAACAGCCCTGTTCCATTTTCGAGAAGTCATCCGTCTGGAACCGGACAATCTGGATGGCCATTATCAATGTGGCGTACTTTTGATCAGCAATCGGCAAAATACCGAAGCCATCGCCGAGATGAAACGGGTTCTGGAGATCAAACCAGACATGGTCGAAGCCCACCAGACCATTGCCCACTTGTATTTTTTGGAAGGCATGGAAACTCTCGGCAATGTCCATCTGCGTCTGCATGATCATTACAATCCTTCGTCGAAACCTCTGTATCCAGTCAATGAAATCAAGGACACCCTATTTCTGGACAGCAGAAAAGCGCTGCTTGCCGCCCGAAACAAATTGCAGTCCATTATCAATTTAACTTTTCCAGCCAAGCAGTTATGCTTCCATTTTGACCCGTCACTGGACAATGAAGGATTGGAAACCCTGATTTGTTGGTCATCGACCAACCTGGTCAACACACTCGTCAATTCCAGATTCCGCCTGCCAACCACGGTTGATTTTGACCCGGCTGATCCCGAGCAGACCAGAATGGCGCTCATGTTGGCCAACATGCTGAGCCTGATACCGAATTTACGGTTACAGACCATACAACAACTGTATAAGCTCCACATCAACCAAAAACCGGATTTCATTGCAGATCACCCGTGGCGTATCTACATACATGCGTCACGTTGGACCACCGTCATGCAATACGCCGCACGCAATGTGGCCCAGGCACTGAAACGTCTGGGGTGCGTCGTGCATTTTGAGATCGAGAACAACGATCTGGAATGGCTGACAGGCTATCATGTCATCGTCAAGTATTATGCATGCAACCCTCATATGACGATAAACATCAACCATCGCAACAATTCCTACCTGCATCCGGATGTTTTCAATATTGTCTGGTACCAGGATCCGATGCCGGAAATTGAGGCAGCCGAACCTCTGCACTGGCGGCCACGCGACATGGTCATGAGCGCCTATCCGGAATTTGACGAGCTGATTCGCAAAACCGGGGTCCAGGAGGTGTTGCGCCAGGATTTGTGTGCGGATTTGAACTGCTTCTCCAGCAAACGACCACGGTCGGAACGACGCAAGGTGGTCTTTCTGGGCAGTTCCCACCATCATTTTCCCAAGGGCCATCCCGGTGAAAAACTGGCATTGGGTGAATTGCGCGAGATGGTCGAGCAAGGCATGGTCATCACCCCCGATCATATCCAGAGTCTGCTTGAACGCACGCATCTTCCCTTCATTCATCTTTCCCAGTATCTTTATCCCTATGTTGTTCGGAATCGTTCTGTGGAATGGTTGTGCGAACTGGCACCGGAACTGGAGTGGGAGGTGGAAGTCTATGGCCGGTATTGGGAAGAGGTTCCCATTGTCGCTCCCTATTTTCGGGGTGAGGTCCCCCATGGAACCGCCGTGGCCGACATCTACAACCAGGCACGTTATGCCCTGGCCGCCCATCCACAGATGGTCAAGTCGCAACGCCTGGCAGAAATCGCCGCTTGCGGATGCATCCCGGTTTTGTTCGATGACCGGATCCATGCCGAAGGTCCACACTGGGATGATGAAATTCTCTTTTTCAAAACCAAGGCCGAGTTGCGCACCCGTCTGCAACAGGAACCGAAAAATGAACCAACGGCCATTGCCCAGGCCTACTCCTACGACCTCCTGGCCCAACGCATCCTGCGCATGGTCCAGGAACGGTTGAAAGAGGCGTAATTGTCGGAACAAAGCTCCACAGAAAGCATCTGCATGACCGAAGCCTTGATTCTGGGAGGAGGTGTGGCTGGCTTGACAGCAGCCATTCATGTATTGGAACGGGGATATCGACCCCTGGTCCTGGAGGCCGCCCCCACGCCCGGAGGCCGGGTTCGTTCGTTCGTGGACCCCCATACCGGCGAAGAACTGGACAACGGACCCCATCTGCTCCTCGGGGCCTGTCAGGAATCCCTCGCCCTCCTGGAACGCCTGGGCAGCCGCTCACAACTCTGGCAATCGGACCGGATGCGTATCCCTTTTTGGACACCTGCGGCAGGATGGTACGCCCTGGATTGTCCCGATTGGCCGACACCCTGGCATCTGTTGGCCGGTTTGCATCGGATGCCGGAATTGACCCTGGGTGAGAAAGGTCTGGTTTTGGCCTTGGGATGGCATCTGGCCCGAGGGATTCCACCCCGCCCCGGGCAAACCGTCATGCATTGGTTGCAGGAAAGGCGACAGACGACCCGTTTGTTGCACAGTTTGTGGGAACCACTCTGTCTGGCCATCATGAATGAACCCCCGGCTTCGGCAGATGCCGGATTGTTCATGACCGTCCTGCGCCAGGTGATGGCGGGCAAACGGGGTGCCGGACAACTTTTCATATCCAAGGTGCCCCTGTCCAGATTGCTGGCAGAACCGGCGTGTGATTTCATCCAGCGCCAGGGAGGGGAGGTGCGCTGTCGGAGTGCAGTGCGGCAATTGATCCGGCAAGGGGATCGGGTCACGGCGGTGGTCACGGCGGCAGGTGTTTTACCGGTGCAGGGTCCGGTGATTGCCGCCCTGCCGCACCATGTCCTGATGCGACTTATACCGGATTGGGATCCAGGGTGGCGGGTGACGCCAGCTTATGCCCCCATTGTGTCGGTGCATCTACGGTGGCCGCTGCCGGGAAGATTGCCCGAGCCGTTGGTGGGGCTGCCGGCAGGGGTTTGCCACTGGTTGTTTGATCGTGCCCTGCTGGCCGGGGATGCCGAACTTGCCCCGGCACGCATCAGTGCCGTCATCAGTGGTGCCTATCGCGAGGTCCACTGGTCCACCTTGCGCCTGCTGGACATGGCATATCAGGCAACGGTCGCCCTGGTGCCGGCCCTGGGAGGCCTGCGGGTTGTGGCCACCCGTGACGCCAAAAAAGGCAACCAGGGGCTGGTGCTGGGGCGCGTGGTGCGGGAATGGCGGGCCACCCTGGCACCCTGGCCCGATCTCGTGGCCAGCCGGCCAGGACCGAAAACACCCTGGCGCAACCTGTTCCTGGCCGGCGATTGGACACAGACCGGTTTGCCAGCCACCATCGAATCGGCGGTTTGCAGCGGAAAAACAGCCGCCAACTTTCCGGAACAGATACCGTTTTGATTCTTTTTGTCTGATCTTGCCTGATCAAACAATCTTGTGCATGCCAGTATCCGGTCACCCACCCTGCATCTTCTTGCGATATTGCAGCCAACGCCGCCCCTTTTCCGTCAGGCGATATTTTTGCGTCGGGCTGCGGGGTGAATCTGGTTGTGTACGCTCAAGCCAACCACCAGCCAGCGCCGGGTTCAGATAATTTTTTCGGAAAGTCGGTCGGCTGGACAGTCCTATGGCTTTCATCAGGCCCATGCCACCCAATGCATGTGTACCAAGCGCTTCGATCAGCCATGCAACCTGGTCGGTTACCTGGTCGGTTACTTGATCGGTTACTTGGTCGGTTACTTGGTCGGTTACCTGGTCGGTTACCTGGTCGGTTACCTGGTCGGTTACCTGGTCGGTGACTTGGTCGGTTACCTGGTCGGTTACCTGGTCGGTTACCTGGTCGGTCGAACCGGCTTCGAGGAGCGCGTCGCGCAAGGCACTCAGCATGAACTCGATGAAAGGTGCGGCATCCGAGAGTTGGTCCGCCTCGGCCAACACCCGGTAATATGTCTCCTGCCGCTCACGGATCACCGTTTCAACAGGCAGGTCCGCAAAGAGCGGTTGCCACTGACGCAGGATCAAGGTTTGCCAAAGCCGTCCCATGCGCCCGTTGCCATCCGCGAAGGGATGGATGAATTCCAGCTCGTAGTGAAAGACGCAACTGGCGATCAAGGGATGCGCCTCCCCGTCGGCAAGCCAGCCAAACAACTCGGTCATCAAATGGGGTACCCGTTTGGCAGGCGGTGCCATATGGACCAGGTGTCTGCCCCGGAAAATACCGACGCCACCGGAACGATACACCCCTGGCTCATCCACCAGCCCCGCCATGAACAAGCCATGGGCAGTCAGAAAATCATCCTGGGATGCAGCTTGCCAGTTTTTCATGGCTTCATAAACAGCCAGGGCGTTGCGCACCTCCTGAATTTCCCGGGGATGCCCCAGAATCCGTCTGCCTTCAACGACCGCCGTCACCTGCTCAAGGGTCAGGGAATTGTTCTCGATGGCCAGGGATGCCTGAATGGTACGAATATGATTTTCCCGGCGCAGACGCGGAGTCAGGCTCTGCTCTGCCAGCACGGAATGACGCCCGACAATCTCACCAATTGCCGTAACCAGATTCACGATGGTCAGAGTGATCGAATAAGGCGGTTGGTAGCGTTTCTGCATGCCCAATCAAGCCCCCATAGGCATCCAGACCCTGCCCGGCGTTGGCAATGCCCGTGAACTGTCCCTCGTCTGTTGACCCGATCCTGGTATATCATGGAAAAGTGTGGTCGGACGGGTCAGGGAAAAGACCGGTGCGTTTTTATCTGGAAATAAGGACATTGCGTTCATGATCAAACCGATGATATCCATCTTTCTGGTCGCAGCCCTGCTGTTGACAGGGTGCAGCACCACCCCGGAAAAGGAAAGGAACGATCCTCCCGAGGTGATCTATCGTGAGGCCATCACGGCGTTGCGGGAAAAACGGTATTCGACGGCCACCAAACTGTTCCAGGAAGTGGATCAAAAGCACCCCTTCTCCCCCTGGGCCATTCGTGCCCAGATCATCGTGATCTATACCCAGTTCAAAAAAGAGGAATATGACGAATCCTCCATGGCGGCGGAACGTTTCATTCGTCTGCATCCCCGCCACAACCACGTGGCCTATGCCTACTACATGCGGGGATTGGCTGATTTCATGCGCATTTCCGATCCGCTGCGCGACCAGAATCGCACCCGGCAGGCCGCCGTGGCCCTGCGCGAGGTGATGACGCGCTTTCCGGACAGCGACTATGCCCAGGAAGCCCAGAAAATGCTCAATCTCTGCAACGACCGCCTGGCCGCCCAGGAAGTCGTGGTGGGACGCTTTTATCTGGACAAGGACCAGTTCATCGCCGCCGCCAACCGCTTCCGGCGGGTCGTGGAAAACAAGGATTTCAGCCGCACCCCCTATGCCGAAGAGGCCCTGTTCAATCTCGTGTTGACCTCCCTGCGGCTGGGCATGACCGAAGATGCACGCCACTATGCGTCGGTCCTGGGACACAATTATCCCGAAGGTCTCTTCTACCGTCAGGCCCGTACCATGGTCGAGGGGCATGGAACCCTCTCCAAGGACGACATCCTGGCCTTGCGCAATGCCCTGGATGAAGGCTCCATGGTCAAACGCTTCTTCGAAGGCCTGGCCCCCGGCGTTCCCGGTTTGACCAATCAATAGTCCTCTTTTTGCAGTTTTTCCACCAGGGGCCAATCCGCCGGAGGAAAGGCAAGGGAAGCCATCTCCGCCACCGAAAACCAGCCGAGATCCGCCACCTCCAGGGGCTGTGGTACCCCGGACCATCGGCGGCAGAAAAAGACCGGCATCAACAGGTGGAACTTTTCGTAGGGATGGGAGACGAAAGCCCAGGGTTTCAGATCGGTGACGTGCAGTCCGACCTCTTCGTGCATTTCGCGGATCAAGGCCGCTTCGGGACTCTCGCCCGGCATCAATTTGCCGCCCGGAAATTCCCAACAGGAACCCATGTGGGTTCCAGGACGGCGGCGGGTCAGAAGAATCCGCCCGTCGGCGTCACGCAGGAGTGCCGCACTGACCAACAGCAGGGGAAGAGTCAAACCAGTTTTTTCCACCAGGATCGTTTTGGCTCGGTATCGGTTGCACAGACAGAATTGCCCGACCAGGCTGGAATCGGCTCGGGCGGGATGCGGGAAAGTACCCACCAGGGACGAATCCCTCCGCCCCCACCACAGCCGCAACCGGCCCGCCGCGGATGATACACCTTGATCAGCCAGGGATCCTCCTGGCTCTGCACATAGACCATGGTGGTCCAGACACCGCGTTCCTCTTGCAGAATCTCTTTCACAAGAGCAGCCAGATGCCGACTGGCAGCAATGCCATCGACCGTCGTGGTCGGCAGCTCCAGGCCTGGTTCCAAAAGATACCAGCCATCCAGTCGTTCCACGGCAGTATTGAGCAGCTCAATGTCCGCCAGGCGGATCATGCCGTCAAAACGATCGGCAAGACGTTGAGAAAACGAAGGCAGATTCATGACCATCCAGTCAGTCTGTTTATTTATGCATGGACGCACGGGGATTCTTCCCTTGTCCCGGAAAACAGGCTATTTAAAAGCTTCCGGTGAAGAATGGCAACGTGTTTTTCCCGTCACGGGTCCTGTCGTCACGGGCCGGCATGTTACTCCTGAAATGAGGCTGTGTCGCCATGGCTGTTGGAACTCCCCCTCCCATTGACTTTCCCCCGGTACCCGGATTTCGCGTGGCAGCCACGGCCTGCGGTTTGAAAACGAACGGTCGCCCGGATCTGCTTTTGATTCACATGCACCCGGCAGCCTCGGTCGCCGGCGTATTCACCCGCAACCAGATGGCTGCCGCCCCGGTGCAAATATGCCGTCAGCGACTGGCTGGAGGCCGGGCCGAAGCCTTGCTGGTCAATGCCGGAAACGCCAATGCCGGCACCGGTCCGCAGGGCATGCACAATGCACTGACCGTCTCCGAGGCTGTGGCCCAGAAACTGGGCGTCAGCAACGACCATGTGTTTGTCTCCTCCACCGGGGTGATCGGACAACCTCTGAACGTGGCTAAAATTCGGGTGGCCATTCCGCATCTGGTCACCAATCTGCGGGCCGATGCCTGGGCCGATGCCGCCGTGGCCATCACCACCACGGACACTTTTCCCAAGGCCCGACACCGTCGCTGCATCCTGGATGGACGCCCCGTGGTCCTGGCCGGCATGGCCAAGGGTGCCGGCATGATTCACCCGGACATGGCCACTCTTCTCTCCTATGTCTTTACCGATGCAGCCATTGCGCCATCTGCCTGGCAACAGCTCCTCGCCCGGGCAGTCCAGGCCAGTTTCAACTGCATTACCGTCGATGGCGATACCTCCACCAACGACACCCTCATGGGCTTTGCGTCGGGCGTGGCCGGCAACCCCCTGTTGACCGACCCGGACTCCCCATCCGCAACGCCGTTGGCCAACGCCCTGAACGATCTGTGCCTGGAACTGGCCCATCTGGTGGTCCGGGACGGCGAAGGTGCCACCAAGTTCATCACCATCACCGTCGCCGGAGCCGCATGCGTCGAGGACGCGCAAAAAATCGGCAAAGTGGTGGCCCACAGCCAACTGGTCAAGACAGCCTGTTTCGGCAACGATCCCAATTGGGGACGTATTCTGGCCGCCATAGGCCGGGCCGGTGTGCCCATCGATGTCAATGGCGTGGACATTTTTCTGGGTGGGGTACAGATCGTCCAACAGGGAGGCTTGGCTCCCTCCTACACCGAGGCCCAGGGAGCCCATGTCATGGCGGCTCCCGAAATCACCATCCACATCGACCTCCATGCCGGCCAAGCCACCGCCACCACCTGGACGTGTGACCTCTCCCACGACTATGTCACCATCAATGCCGATTATCGTACCTGAATTGTAACAATTCATCACCCGGCAACGAATCGGGGTCCAGGAAGCTGGCGACCGGACAGGTCTGCGTAGTCAACCCGGCGCGAATTCCTGGGATCGATTCTTGCACGGTCAACCCGGCACGCTTTCTGGACGACTGACCCCAAAAATCTGCGCACCCCGCGAAGATTTCTGGAAGGGGCAAAACACACCATGAATTTTCCCAGGACCATTGCCGCAAAGTTGATCGTTTTCCAACTGTTCCTTCTCTTGACCGGTCTGGTCGGAGTGGGGTGGATCTCGTTTGTCGTGGTGGAAAACGCGGTGCTGGACAATGCCATCCTCACCATGCAGCGGGAGTTGGACCAGAAAATCAATGCAAGTGAAAAATTTCATGAAAAAGCCCAAAGCGACATGCGCATTTCCATGGGCAATACAATTTTCAGGGAATATTTTCAATTGCCGGAAACCCTGAACGGCAATCACTATGAAAATGGCGTCATTCAATTCACCCCTGCCCAGAAAGCGATTCGTCATCAACTGGACCATTGGATTTTGTCTCTGCATAAGCAGCTTCCCATTTCCGAAACCTGCCTGATCGACCGTACCGGCCAGGAACATCTCCGGGTGACCCGTGGCCAGGATGTCGCTGATGCGGAGCTGTCGAATGACGAAAATGATTCGCCTTTCTTTGCCCCAACCTTCCGGATGAAACAGGGAGAAGTCTTTATCGCCCCCCCTTACATCTCCTCGGATACCCATGAATGGGTTTTTTCCTATTCATCGCCGATTGTTCTTGACGACGGCAGCAAACCTGCCTTCTATCATTATGAAATTGCTCTCTCTCTTTTCAATCAATTGATCTCCGAAAAAAATCCGCCCGGAGAAAAAGCCCAATCCACGCCTACGTCTGCATTACCTCATGCAAGATTTTTTATTCTGGAACCAACCGGTCACATTCTGGCAGACAGTCAGGAAACCATCTCCTTCTCCCGGAAGCCCGGTCCTGCCAAAGCGGAAAATAACAAAGAAAATCATGAATATAAAAACTATTTTCCCCGTCCCGACACCATCAGCCGGGAGGAAGCATTTCGCCAAGCCATGGAGCGCATGCAAAAAGGAGAAAAGGGACACGCCATTTTCAAGGGTGAGAAGGGTCTCTTCTATCTTGTCTACCAACCCATGCCCACCTTCAAATGGAGCATGGGCATCATCAAATCCTATGACGCCCTGTTGGCCGGTCAAACCCCTCTTTCAACCCTGAGAATCCGACTTTTGGGCATCTCTCTGCTGCTTACGGCCCTGGCCATGCTGTTGACCTGGCTGGGTGCGCATCGTCTGACCCGACCGTTGCAGGCCTTGACCGTGACCGCCAAACAGATTGCCACCGGCGAACTGGTCACCAACCTGCCCCGGGAGATGCCGGATGATGAAGTCAAGGTCCTCGGTCTCTCCATGAAAAACATGGCGGACAGTCTCTGCGAGTCCATTCAGACCAGCAAAATTCAGGTCACCGCCCTGCAAGCCTGTGTTTCCGAGCTGGAGGGAATCAGTTACACGATGCTGGGAGATTCCAGGGATGGCTTCGGCATCAAATCCCGGATTGGCGGTGCCTTCACGCTGCTTCAGGAAAAATTTGCGGATGTCCAACAATTGGCCCGGGATGCCTTGACCTCCATCGATGATGTGTCGCAGGAGACCGGGAAGCTCGCGGCCACCCTGGAAGAGATGGCTGCATCAACCCGGCGGACAGAAGCCAATGCCGCATCGCTCGCCCACGCTTCGGAACAGATTGCCCTGAATCTGGATCAGGTCATGACCACCCAGGAGCAGGTATCAAAATCCGTCACCAATGTCACCCAATCGGTCGAGACCATTGCCGTGGCTTTTTCCAAAATCCGCACCCTGTGTGTCACGGCGAAGGATCGTTCCCACATGGCCGAAAACCATATTCGTGATACCAACGCCATGGTGGATCATCTCGTGGGGTCGATGCAGGCCATCTCGGAGGTGGTCGAGCTGATCAAAAGCATTTCCAAACAAACCACCATGCTGGCGTTGAATGCATCGGTCGAAGCGTCGGTGGCTGGCGAATGGGGCCGGGGGTTTGCCGTGGTGGCGTCCGAAGTCAAAATTTTGGCCAAAAAGACCGTCGATGCCTCCAAAATCATTTCCGACCAGATTGCCGAGATTCAAACCCGTTCACAATCCGTATTCGGGGCCACGACCCAATTGCGCAACCTGGTCCGGGATATCATCCAGGCCAACGACAACATCACCCAATCGGTCGATGAACAAAACCGGGTCATTGGCGGCATCAATCAGGAAATTCAGGAAGTCAACGACGCCACAGCCAACATGATGCTGAGTGCCCGGGAAATTCACCTGGGCAGTCGCAATGTGGCCTCTGCCGCCGTCAATGTTTCTCAGGAGTCGTCCGCCCTGGTCCTGGCCGCCCAGGACATTGCCAACAGTGGCCAGGAGGTGGCCGGACAGGCCGAGCAGGTACGTGCCAAAAACAACACCATCATTTCCGCCTGGGATCAATTGACGGAGCAGACGCTTGCCTGTACCGACGGCTTGCGCGAACTGGGCAATCTGGCCGAATTTTCCAAAAGCTCCATCCAGCACATGGGGCATGTCGTCAAGACCATCGACAATATTGCCGACAATCTCCGCAAGGCCGGTGACGGGTTGCATACCGGTCAGCCGCCGTTCGATCTCGAAGGCATCATGACCAATTATCTGATCGTCATCAGCGGGCTGGAAAAAATGGCCTCGGGTCGCATCTCGTTTTTTGATGACAAGGAAGTCAAAAGTCAATGGGAAGCCCTGATGCATTTGATCCAAGAAGCCCATCTTCCCGATGCTCCCGAACTCGCAAAACGCAAACAGATTTTTTATCAACTGGTCAAACAGGCATTTGATCACGGCATTTCCGGACAGAGAGAAGAAGCCTCGCAAATCATGGCCCAAATAGAACAACATGTTGCCGAATTGTTTCGCATGCTTGAGGATCAATACCTGCAACATTTCAATCATTCGATCCGGGGCGAAAAAAATATTTAATCCACTCGGCATGCGTTGCCCTGGGATTGTCGGTGACGTTGTAATACTTATGAGACATCAACAATCCAGGACCCTTTTTCCCTAATCAACCATCGGCGTTCCACAACCCAATATTTTGGAGATTTATTCAATCTGTCTTGATGCTGTGTGGCAAAGCGCACACTGAGCATGCCACCCGGTTTTTTGGCAACGCATGCGATCAATTTGTCAGGTTCCTTGATCTTTCCGCAACGAACCTTCTTGCCGTCCATGGGTTTCACATCCAGGATTTCCTGGCGCACAATCCTGTCTTCAGAACTGTGATGATATGTCCCTTTTTGTTTTTCGGTATCCATGCGTTTTTCCTCAACAACAGGATCACGCGCATGCTCGGGTACCACGGAATTGCAGACCTCCGTACCAAAGCCCATTCCCTGGCATTTTTTGAATGTGTAAAACGTACATTGAATGGTCTTGCGGTCTCCAAATACGCATTTTTCACTGCGCGGCAGGACCGGTTTTGATGGCAATGATTTTCTGTAATTGACAAAAGCATCGTCGATGGGTTCGTCAGTCAAAAATTTTTTTCTGACCAGATCGTCATATTTGGTTTTCCTGGCCGCAGAAAAGCCATCTGTCGCCATCAAAACGATCAGAAACAATCCTGACAACACAACAGACACGGGAAAATATTTTCTGAATAAAAAGTTCATGGTGACTCCTGAGTCATTCTTGATCGCAAACATCCTGCTGATTTACGAGGCAATAACATTAAATTATTTATTTTTTTGGATATTCATTCACTTCCCAGCGCCCCTTATTCCTGGTAAATATGACCCGTTCCATTTCCCAATATTTTGGTGCCATAGTGTAATCCAAATTCGAACGTTGCACGGCAATCAAGGCGGATATTTTTCTGCCGGTTTTTTTTGAAACACACTTTACAATTTTTCCTGCATTTTTTAACCTGTTACATGTGCTATATTTTTTTGGTATTTGGACAATATTTAAAAACTCTATACGAAATATTTTATCAACTGGTACGGTATGTGGTTCATCTGGATCAAAAGGTTCTTCATAAGAAAAATCTTCGAGATCTGAGACAATTACGTTACCAGGTTCTTTCGGTGTGACATGGTGACAATAACTTTCAGTAAAATTCATATCCACGCAATGCAGGTAGGTCCAGGCTGTACATTGAACGGATCTACGGTCACCCAAGGCACACTTGTCTTTTCGTGGCAGGATGGGTCGAGAGGGTAATTCAATTTTGAAATTTTTATCGTATATTCGGTATCCATAATATTTAAAATATTCATTTTTTTTCTTGCCTGCTGAATTTCCATCCGTTGCCATGATGACAACAAGAAGTGGGACCAAAAATATTACATATAGTAAAATGGATCTGACACAAAAAATACACATGACCCCTCAGATAACCAAGATCGCCGACTCAATCCTCTGCTTGACACAAAACTGGTGCAAAAAAAATCCAGAGGGAAGAGCACTGCCCTTCCCCCTGGATTCCCATCT
>JADGCO010000064.1 GCA_015228935.1 Magnetococcales bacterium
GGCTCCGCCCCAAACCCCGCCAGGAGGAAGGGCACAGCCCTTCCTCCTGGACCTCTATCCCAGTTATTCATTCGTTTTTTGAAATTGACAAGTTAGACAGCCTCTGAGTGCAGCCAGGTCGCTTCATTGACAAGGCCCGTTGCCTGAATGCGACCCGGACTGGTTCGCCTGTCCTTATGGATGAAGAGCGGCACATGCGGGTAGTTTGACGGTGTGTTTGGCCAGTGCCTCAAGCAAGGTGCAACGCTGATGCCGCAACCAGGGTTGGACCCGGAAAACATGGTCCAGGTGCGGCTGTGCGGCAGTACCCTGACCTTGCAACGCCAGGATCAGACCCAGGTTGAACTCGGCTTCCAATGCAGCATCCGCATGCCGGATGGAAGGGGTCTCCTTGCCACCCGGACCCATGGCCTGTCGCAACAAGGGAAGTGCCTGGGAAAATGCCTCCTCCTGCATATGGATCATGGCCATTTTAAGCAAAATTTTCGGCGTATCGGGATATTTTGTGGCCAGGGTCTGAAGTTGTTGCAGGGCTGCCGCCTTGTTACCACGCCGATAGGCAATGTCGGCCTGAAGAATCGCATAGTCGATCTGCCCGGGCTGGAGGTCCACGGCCTGTTGAATCTCCCGTTCGGCCTGTTCCAGGTGGCGCTCTTCCATGTACAGGCTGGCCAGCATATGGTGGGCATAATGATTGTTGCGGGTGGTGGCCACCGTATGGCTCCAGAGAGTCATACTGTCGCGCCAGATGCCGATCTGCTGCCAGGCAAGCACCGCACAAATACCCAGAACCACCAGGGCACCCCGCGCTACATGGAGCGGATCGATGCGCCAGCGGTTGGCCTGATGATCCACTTCCCAGGCCAGGGCCATGAACAATCCCATGTGGGGCAGATAGGTAAAACGGTCGGTGATGGCATGCCGTCCCAAATGCACGATGCCCGAAACCGGCACCAGGGTGCCGAGAAACCACAACCAACCCACCAACAGCCATGGATGACTCCTGACCCATCGCCAGGCCAATCCGGTACCCGCCAGCAACAGCAGCGCCGCCCCGGCCATCTCGGGAAAGTCAGGTTTTGTCAGGGGCAGCGGATAGAGAGGGGCCAGACCGACTGGAAAGAATGTTTTCGTCAGATAGTTTATATAATTCAGCAAGGTGTACGGCAATAGATCCCAAAACGAGACTCCATCCGCCGCAAAGGAGGGTGTTTTATAGATATGCCGCGTCAGGAGAACGATGCCCAGCAGGATCGGAACATAGAACAACTTTTCCCCGAGCAGCGACCACCTGAACTTTTGCCACCGTCGCAAAGGCCACCCATCGAGCAGCAGCAACACAAACGGTAAGGTGATCCACATGGGCTTGGCGGTCAGACTCAAAAAATAGCCCAGCAGCGACCCCGCCAGGGGCTGGATGACCCGCATGTCCCCCAGAGAGAGACCCTGACCCCGCGCCTGGGTGAAGGTGACGTACTGGTGCAGAGCGAGCAACCCGAACAGGGCGGCCAGCAACTCTTTGCGTTCCGTGGCCCAGGCCACAACCTCGACATGTTGGGGATGGACGGCAAACAGGGCCGCCACAAAAAAGGATGGCCAGTCCCTTTGTGTCAATCGCCGCAACAGATGCAACAAAAGCAGCGTATTGGCCGCATGCAGCAACAGATTGACCAGATGGGAACCCGCCGGATTGCCGCCAAAAATGGTTTGATCCAGAAGAATGGAAACCCACGTCAGGGGAATCCACATATGGACCGCATCGGTATCCGTCAACGCCCAATGCAGACTGGCCCAGGAGAAACCTTCCTGGAGATACGGATTCAGGAAATAGATCGTGTCGTCCCAGTTCACCCAGCCGCACACAATGACCCAGGCGTAGAGAAGCAACACAAAAAGCAACAGAATCTGCGCTGCCCGGCGCGAATCGAACGACAAGAACCGGGGAGGTGTTTCTGTCACCAACGTTTCATGTAGTTATCGTGTTCGGGGCAACTTTTGTGGGTACCATCACACCAGGGAGCAGATTTGCTGCCCCCACAGCCACAGGCATAAAGATCCTCAACCTGCTGGACCTTGTGCAGATGGGGTTTTTTGGGAGGATGTTGCTTATGGGCACCATCGCAAAACGGAGGATCCTGGGTATGGCCACAGGTGCAAATGGCATAGGTCTCGCCCGGCTTGGCCTTGATCAGGTAGGGTTCACCTTTTTTGAACATGTCCGTCATGATGGTTACTCCCAAACAATCCAGAATATTTTATTAATGCAGGAATCTGGTCGGATCGCTGCTGACGCCAGACCGGAACCATTCGTTGAATTCCCGGTTGAGACTAACATTTTGAGAGTGGATTTTGCCAGGGTTTCCTGTAGGCAGGGAGGAAAGACTTTTCGGTCAGAAAAATAATCCTGGCCAATGTGTCAGTTGGCCTATGGAAAAAAGAGAAATGAACAGACCGTCACGTTATGGAATGAACAATCCACTATCGACCGAAACAGGTCTGACGATACATTGGTTGTGCAATAACCTGCCATTCTCTACGACCAAATCCACCACAAGGAGTCCCGGTAAATCGTCCCGCTCCACACAGCAAGCTGTGCCGACCGTGATCCAATTGACCTGCCCGGTTTTTATTCCATTGTTGGGACCAAACTCGTGAGTATGGCCGGAAAAAACCACATCAATTGCCAAATCTTCTGCTGCCTGGACAAGAAATTCCGCATCCAACAGTCGGAGATTGTCATCCAGATTGGCAAAAAATGGTGGAAAATGGGTGACCCAGAGAATGACCGAGGGAGAAAAATGATCCCGAACCAGTTCGGTGAAATCTCTCATGCTTTGCAGAGAATCAGGATATACCTTACCCTTACCCGGCCAATCGGCCAGCAGCAGATCTTCATCATTGGGATCCAAAGTCAGGTCGCATGCCAGGAACGCAAGACGCTCTTTTACTCCCTCCAATAGGGCATAGCGCATTTTCCCACCCATTTTCCAGATTCCCTGACCAAACGACCAGTCATTGCCAAATTGATTTTCAAATTCGGTCGATCCTGGCATGAAAAGTCTCTGATATCGATCATGATTGCCAGGCATGAACAACAATGGAACTCCATGAGTGGTCAGTCCGGGCCAGGTACGATATCCCTCTGCAACGGGGCCTGCTCCGGTAATATAACGCCTGGCGGCCTGCATATCGGATTCCAGACCAGTCGCAGCCAGGTCGCCGGTAATCAGAATGGCGCTGGCGACACGCTCTCTCTTGGCTTCATTCACCAGCGATTGCAACAGATATGTCAGCCGTTGCGCGAGATGACCGTCAAAGGTAGAAGGCTTTCCAAGGCTTACGGAACCACGCTCGTCCAATCCCAGAACCGATGCCAGATAGCGCCATCCACCAGACCAAATGTCCAGGCCTGAAGAGATCAGGTTCAGTCGGTTGGCAATATCAGCCAGGTGCAGATCTGACAGGTGAAAAATTCGGAATCGTTCCAAATTTACATGTTCTCCGGGAGTATCGGCGGCAGAGTCATGTTGATTACTTTGAGTTGTGGAACATCCGAGGGAACCTCTATCGGTGCGACATGGTGCAGATACAAATTTTCGCCATCCCATCGCAAACCAGGCTCTTCGGGGGGTTCTGCAAAATACTGGGAGTAGAGAATCAAAGTATCTTTTACCAGAGCCAACACCTGTGGAACCAGGCCGGCGTGGACAGGAATACAGTTCCAGATATCCCGCTCAAAATCCTTGTCAGGTATGATGCCGTGGAAGAGAACGGTAGGTTTGTTGCGTGGTTCAGAAGCCATGGCCCCCAAGAGTCTGGACAATCGACGGCGTAACAGGGTTTCCAATGTCTTTAAATCCACATCCGAACCAAAACCCCCGGGATGATGTATACCGGCATCTTCTGCGTAGTAGGTGGCCATGGATTCTCCACCGGACGGATTGGCGTCCCGGGAAAAGGCTTCGTGAACCAGGGCAAGCAATTCCGGATGAAAAAACATGGCTTTGGGCCAGGAGAGTTCAAAACCGAGTGGCGTTTCCGCGACCTTGAATCCTTCATAAAATAATCCGTCAGGAAAATAATCCATTAATTTGCGACTCAGACTCTTTTCCATAGACGAGGGAACAGGCAAATATCCTGTCGCACCATTTTCCAGGGAAAAAATAAAATTTTCTGAATGGCGTTTGGTCATCCTGCCCTGAACACGGGCAGGAACTGGCAAGACGACCCTGGGGTCCAAAAATGGCATCCCCGGTTTGCCCTCAGAGGTAGAAACAGCATAATCAAATGAAACAGAACCGGAATAATCACTTGATTTTTTTCTGGATGATTGAGTTCGTCTCGATTTGTAGTCAAGTCTGCGAATTGCTTTTTTCAACCGAACAGGGGCAAGGGATCTTTCTTCATTAGTTGTTACATCTAACGATGGAATACCACAACGTTCGGCAAATTTTATTTCTGGTAATTTTGATCGTCTTGATTTGCAAATAAATCTGCTCTGCCGTTTCAGAATTGCTTTTTCAATTCCCCTGGATCTCTCAGAAAATAAAAACCGCTTTTGTGATTTTTTCTTGGAACCCGCAAGAACAGGCAAGCATGCCTTGCCTGACACAACAGGATCGGTTGGAAATTTAGCGGATGCTTTGGGAGAGTGTTTAAATCTCTCGTCTATCATAAGATTTTGGCTTGAGGAATTGTCCCTCACGCTCCTCCAACGTCGAAACCGATCACATTCCGCATCATGTGTTGGTTGCAAGACAAACAATCACGGACCGTATTGTATCATGCATGAGCCTGAGCAATCCAGCGGTTTCCTGAACAATCGGGTCAGGAATTCGGTTTTTCCCGGTCTTGTTCGCTGGCTTCACAGCTACTATCAAGGAGTCCGACTTCTTCCACCCGAGCATCATCATCATCATCATCATCATCAACAACAGCCTTCTCAGCGGCTCCTGATGCGGCAGGCTGAAATCCGAGATGATTTCATCCAAGTAGCCCACAGAATGATCCATGCGGATACAGATATACAATGCCTTGCCTTGCGATTGGCTTGTCTCCTCATACCGGAACAACGAGGATATGCGCATGCCGGGATTGTGGCCTGCGTTGAATGATAATCTGCACATCACAATCCAAGGCATTCAAAAATCCAAACAGACGTTCCATGGAAAATTTTTCCAGTTGACCCCGCAAAAGTGCCAAAAAATCAGACTGATCAACACCCATAATCCTGGACGCATCAGCCTGCGAAAGCCCCTGTTCATCAATCAAGTCACCAATCCTGCTGACAAGCTGGGCCTTGGCCAAAAGTTCCCCCGCATCCGGCAAGCCAAGGTCTGCAAAAATGTTGCCGCAACTTTCCTGAAAATCGGTTATTTCACTCATGACACGCACCCTATGCCTGAACTCACCAACTCATTACAGGAATTTTAAATTTTTCATTTCCAATCAGAAGCGGAATGATCGAAACGTTGCCCATGGAATGCAATGCCAAAAGACCAAACAGCCACCCTCTGGCAAGGGACTGCCTTGTCTGGTATCATGGAGACTGTCGAAATGGAATGGTGGAAGTGGAGAGCGGGTCGGATTCCAACAAATAAACGTCGAGAAAACAGCATGATAAACTCTGAAAAAACAGTCGTGGAACAGGCACTTGGCCTGTCATCAATGGAGCGTGCCACGCTGGCCCGAGAACTGATTCAGAGTCCTGAGTTTCCCGAAAATGTTGACCCGCATGCTGACGTACTCTGGCAAGAAGAAATTATCCGCCGTTTGCGGGATGTAAAAACAGGTAAAGTAACGTGCCTGTCATGGGATGAGGTACGCGACAGGTTGACAGAGCAACTCCTTGCCAAATTTGAAATACACCCGGAAGCTGTTGCAGAACTTGAGGCAACGGTCTCCTGGTACGAACAACAACGGAGAGGTCTTGGTAAATTTTCTGGATACGTCAGTTTTTACCAAGCATGCTTAGCAATGTTGTGCTGGAAGATGTGATTCCATTAACACCAGATCGTAGCGCTTCCTCCTTCATATTTTGCGCAGCCCACCCCCCACAAAAAATAAACACAGGAACTTTCTTGTTGATGATGCGTATCCTCTCCGCAAGCTCAATACCTGCCTTATCGCTCTCGGGTCTTTTCATATCTGAAATTATGATATCATAATTAATTTCCTGTAATTTCCGCATACCTTCTTCAGTATTCCGGGCAATATCAACCGTATCATTTCTCTCTTTGAGGAGAGAAACCAAATAAGCGTTATTTCTTGGCAAATCATCAACCCAAAGAATACGTCTATTGATCGGATTCAAAGAATCTTCACGAACAGATGGTGCTTTATTTTGTGGCAATGTTGCGGTAAAACCGGAAAGCTTTTTTTCAAGTTCGGCAACTTTTAATTGAATGTCACCAACGATCGTCCTTTGCTGATCAGACACCTCCTCTATTGATAGTTCATATTCGCCAAATTTGATTTTCAATTTTTTGTTACTAAAATCTTTGACAAAACCTCCGATCGGATTCGCAAATTTAAAAACTAAAACGATAACAATAATTGGCCATGCGAATGGCGAAAGCGACGTTATCAACTTTGTCAAACCTTCCATTGACGTAACCCCTGCAAGTTAGAATAAAAAGCAAATGATCAAAAATAATAAGGAACATCTTCAAAAAGGTCAACAAATCCAACCAGATCACGCTTCAAATAAAACAAAAAACCTTCTTGGTCGCCAGCAGGCAACCCCATATGTTTCGCGCATCATAATTACTTTATAATCGAAAGGCAACAAAAAAATTTCCCAACCACCCCCGTTCAGTTCCCCTCACCAACTTGCAAACCGCTTGAAAACAGTTTATTTTATGCGAGGGAGGAATCATGCCGGCATGAACACATCGGAAGCCTTTTCCGCTTTTTTGCAGGATCAACAGAGCGCCTTGCAGGGCATGACGGGCACGCACCCCTTTCGCGTGGCGGGCTGGTTGCTGGTGGCTGGCATTGCCATCCAAATGGTGCTATCCATTGTGGGGCAGATGCGCAGATTGTATTTGCAGGAAAAACGGCAAAAAATTGAAATCAGGTTGCTGGAAACCCGACTGGAAAAGGCCACCACCATGCATCGATTGGAAACGGAACGACGGATTCACTCCTGGAGCGGCTTGCGTAAATTCCGGATCAGCCGCAAGGTGCAGGAGTCCCCCGGGGTGTGGTCGCTGCACCTGGTCCCCCATGATGGCAAACCCTTGCCACCGTTTCTGCCCGGTCAGTATCTGACCTTCGTGGTACGGATTCCGGGCCTGGACAAGCCGTTGACCCGCTGCTATTCGCTCTCCAGCCATCCCAACCAACTGGACCATTACCGCATCACGGTCAAACAGGCCGTACCTCCGGCACATGCACCAGAACTGCCACCCGGATTGGTTTCGACCTATCTTTGCAAGCAGACACAGGAAGGCGACATTCTCGATGTCAAATCCATCTCCGGGAGTTTCACTCTGGATCCGGATGGACAAAGGCCTCTGGTGCTGATCGGCGGGGGAATCGGCGTCACGCCCCTGTTGCCCAAATTGTGGTCCCTGTGCGGTACAGGAGAAGCCCGGGATGTCTGGCTGTTCCATGGCGTGCGCAACAGCCGGGAACATTTATTGAAACAGGAAATCGAAGCCACCGCCGCCACCTGCGACCCTCTCCATCTCCGTTTTTGCTACAGCCAGCCGTTGCCGGAAGATCAGCTCGGCAAACATTTTCACCACGTCGGACACATCGACATGGCCTTGCTCAAAGCAACCCTTCCTTCAAATAATTATGAATTTCATATTTGCGGCACACCCGGCATGATGCAGGATCTGGTTACCGGTCTGGCCCAGTGGGGCGTACCGGATGCGCATGTCCATTATGAAGCTTTCGGACCTTCCAGCATCAGTCGTGCGCCCACGCCCACATCAAACACAACTCCATCCGTCACCATCTTTTTTGCCCGCAGCAACAAACGGGTCACCTGGAACCCAGATGCCAGCTCCCTGCTGGAATTGGCGGAAAACAATCAAATTCCCCTGGATGGAGGATGTCGGGCGGGCAACTGTGGAACGTGTGCCGTGGCCCTGAAATCGGGCGAGGTTTCCTATGCCCATGATCCGGGGCAAACCCCCGATCCGGGAACCTGCCTGGCCTGTATCGCCATTCCCAAGGGGGATCTGGTGGTCGATGCCTGAAGGTCCGGCATGATTGGCAATGATTCAGAACCATTTTAATACAAGGATTTAACATGTTTTCATCGGCAAAAATCCTGGTCTGGATATGGACTGTCGGGTTCCTGCTTCTGGCCGGAACAGCTACTGCCGGAATGACCACACCCGGACCCACCCCCCCCGACCCGGCCCTGATCAAAGGCCCCGATGCCTGCGGCAAGGAGTGTCACAAGGATGAGGCCGCCGTCTGGGTGGAGACCAAACATGCCACCTCGTTTCGGACCCTGGAACAGGAAAAAAAGGTCGGCGAAATCCTGACCAACCTGGGCATCAAGGGCGGCATGCGGCGGGCCGAGGCCTGCCAGGGGTGTCATTACACGATGCAGATGGTCGGTGGACGCCCCCAGGCCATCGCCGGGGTTGCCTGTGAAGCCTGTCACCGACCCTCCAAGGATTGGATCGACGTGCATGGCGATTACGGCGGCAAGGAGGTCAAACGCGATCAGGAGACCCCGGACCACAAACAACAACGTCTGGCCAAATCCGCCGCAGCCGGTTTGTTGCGCCCCGTCGATCTCTATCCTTTGGTCCGGGGCTGCTTTGACTGCCATCTGGGATTGGAAGAAAAACTGGCCAATACCGGCGGCCATGTGCCGAGCAGCCTGATCGAACTGGTCTCCTGGACCCAGGGCAAGGTCGGCGATGCCAAACCCATGCGCCACAATCTGCATCAAGGCAAGGAAAACCGCTTTTCACCACCGGCCCGGCGGCGGGTCATGTATGTCCTGGGCCTGGCCATGGAATTGGAGTACACGATTCGCGGCGTTGGTCGGGCCACCCAGGAGGGGTTGTTCGTCCAGAAAATGGCCAAACAGGCCAAACAGGCCGCGCAACGCCTGAAACAGGTGAGTGAAAAGGTCACCATCCCCGAAGTGACAGCCATTCTTGCCGAGGCCGGCAAGGTCAAACTGAAACTGAACAATGGCAGCGAACTCAATCCCATAGCCGACGCCATCGCCACTCAGGGCCGACAGTTTGCCGCCCATGCCGATGGCGATAAACTGGCCGCCATGGATGCCGCCATTCCCTGGTACCCGGAAATGCCCTGACCAACCCCGGCAGAAGGGTCGAAAAATTCCCGGCATGCGTGCAGAAACCGTCCATATCCGCCAGATGGACCGGTGGGACAATCCCCTGGATCCCACCATGTCTCCCGAGCAGGTGGAGCGGATCCTGGCCCTGGACATGTTCCGCAACATGGATGCGGGGAGCTTTCCCGCCCTGCTCTCCCTCCCCCGCCTCGTGCTGAACGAAACCCGTCTGGTCGAATACCAGCGCGGCGATCTGGTGGTGCGGGCCGGGGATTATGGCAGCTCGGCTTTTCTGGTGGTCAGGGGCAATGTGGCGGTGATCCTGCCCCCGGGATTACCGGCGGAATTGCTGGGGCGCTCGGCACCGAAACGCAAATCCCTCTTCCAGGTGTTGCGACAACTCTGGAACGACTCCCGCATGCCGGAAACCTCTCATTACACCTCCCCGACCGCCGGGCCGGGTGCCATCACCCGCAGCGCCGGCAGGAGTGATTCCACCCGGGTCACTTTGGCCAACGTGGACACCCTGTTGTCAAAACAGCCGAGCGTCATCCTGGAAGCCGGCGATTTGTTCGGCGAAATCGGTGCCCTGGGACGCTTTCCCCGTTCGGTCTCCGTCGTGGCCACCATGGATGTGGAAATTCTGGAAATACGCTGGCAGGGCTTGCGGGATTTTCGCCGATATGACGCCCACTTTCGTGACCACCTGAACCAACTGTACCGGGAACGCTCCCTCAAGGCCCACTTGCGGGAAACGCCGGTATGCCGCCATCTTGCCCAGGAATTATTGACGGATCTGGAACAGGCCGCCATCTCCGAAGTGTACGGCGAAACCGATGCCAACAATCCCTTCTGGCGTCCCCAGGGAGAGTCCCCCAGTGATCGCCTGGCCCAGGAACCCATGATCGTCGCCGAGGGGCAGGTGCTGGATGGTCTGGTCCTGATTCAATCCGGTTTTGCCCGCATCAGCCAAAAATTCAATCATGGACATCGGACAGTCGGATTTTTGGGACGCAACCGCATGTTCGGTCTGAGCGAAGCCCTGCAACAGTGGCGCACCGGCCATCCGGTGCCGAGCCAGTTCTCTCTGCGGGCCATCGGTTATGTCCAAACCTTGCGTCTTCCTTATGCCATTCTGGCCAGTCATGTCCTGCCCCATCTTGCCCCGGAATTTGCCCAGGCCGCCCTGACCACCCGCAACGGCACGGTTTTCGAGGGTCTGGACCGGGAAGATGTCGGGCTGATCGAATTTTTGGTAGAGTACCACTACATCAACGCCACGGCGGCCATGCTGATCAATCTGGATCGCTGCGTCCGCTGCGATGAATGCGTCCAGGCTTGTGCCCGCGCCCATGACAACAATCCCCGTTTTCTGCGCAAGGGACGGCGGCACGATGCCGTCATGGTTGCCACCGCCTGCATGCATTGCCTGGATCCGGTCTGCATGATCGGTTGCCCGACGGGTGCCATCCATCGCAACGAACGGGGCGGTGAAGTCCTCATCAATGACCGGACCTGCATCGGATGCGGCACCTGCGCCAACAGTTGTCCCTATGGCACCATTCTCATGGTCGAAACCCGGGATGCCGCAGGACGTTATCAGCATAATCAGGAAACGGGGCTGCCCATTCTCAAAGCCACCAAATGTGATCTCTGCCTCGAACAATGGGGTGGTCCGGCCTGCCAGAGAGCCTGCCCGCGCCATGCCCTGCTGCGGGCCAACATGTGGGATACGCGCAATCTGCGCCGATGGATGGGATGGCGATGAATGAATAAAAACAATTTCCAACAAAGGCATCCCCTGGTCCGCTTCCTGACGGGTACCCTGCTACCCGGTGCAGCCCTGTTGATCCTGATGGGCTACGGGGTCCGCTTTCTGGGGGCCGGTCTGCGCGATACCAGCCATGTCACCGGCTGGATCCTGTTCACCATGCTGATCCTGCTCACCCTGCACACCTTCCGCAAAAAACTGACCATGCTGCCTCTCGGGGCCATGCATCTCTGGACCAACCTGCACATTCTGGCAGGTGCCGTGACCATTCCCCTGTTTGTTTTTCACGGGGGAAAGTGGATTCCCAACGGATTCCTCGATGCCATTCTGGGCATCAGTTTCTGGCTTGTGGCCGGCAGCGGGGTATTCGGCTTCTTCCTCTATCGAAACGTTCCCAGGCGCTTGACGCGGCGCGGGATCGAGGTCATTCAGGAGCGCATTCCCGCCCTGCGCGCCGAGGCCAGACAAGAAGTCGAACAAGCCGTCCTTGACCTGGCCGATGCCACCGGCTCCACCACCCTGGCCGAATTTTACGAATTTCGTCTGCGCAGCTATTTCAACAAGGTGTGCAACTCCCGGGAACACCTCCTGGACTGGAACCGCTCCCGGTTTTCACTCTTGAACGAAATCAAAGGATTGGAACGCTATCTGGATGCCCGGGAAATGGAAGTTTTGGGACGAATCGAAGAGCTGGTGGTTTACAAGGACGATCTGGACTACCACTGCACCCTGCAAGGCATCATGAAAATCTGGCTGCTCGTGCATCTGCCTCTGACATTTGGTTTGTGGATGTTTGTGGCCTGGCATGTTCTGAACGTCCTCGGCTTTCAGAGCTGAACGCATGGACGACCCGGTCCCATCTCAGGAAAACTACGAACGTCCCAACCACCCCTGGATCTGTGGACGTGCCATCCAAGGCAACGCCTGTCGTTCCGGTCCTGATCACAAGGGCCATTGTGGTGGCCAGAGTGAATGCCGGCCTGTCCGTCGCGGCGACCGGTGGCATTGTGCCCGACCCGCTCTTGCCGGTGGCCCCTGTCCGGAAGGTCCTTCTCCTGAGGGTCAATGTGGTCGTCCCCTGCCCACCTGCCAGCCGGTGCGAAACCTGCGCGGCTTGCGTCGTCTTCTGGCCCGTTGGTCCATCCTCGTTGCCGTCGGCCTGATCCTCTCCATCACCTATGGAAACCGTGTCCTGGAGTTCATCTCTCCCGGCCCTTTGAGTCCTTTTCACAGTTCCATCGACAATTGCATCATCTGTCATGCTGCCGCCGAAAAAGGCCCACGCGGCTGGATCAAACTGGCGTTGGGACGACCGGACATTCAACCCGACAATCTGCGCTGCCTGAAATGTCACCCCCTGGGGACACATGCTCAATCCCCTCACAGTCTGGATCCCCAGGTGTTGAAAAAGCTGGAGCCCAAGGTTGCCGAGTGGCCGGATCCCCCTCCCCTGCCGGTCTCCCTGCACATGGCTGCGCCCTTGCTCAACCCGGACCTGGGCAGACAGCATCCCCTGAGTTGCGGCTTGTGTCATCAGGAGCATCAGGGCCATTTCATGCAGGAAACCTGGTGGGCGCAGGATCGCTGCAACTCCTGTCACCGCAAGGCAACTTCCCGGTTTGATCAGGATCATCCCCGTTTTGTGGACTATCCCCATCAGGAACAGACATCCATCAAGTTCAATCACCGTACCCATTTTCAAAAACATTTTCATGGCAAACTGGCCGACAAGGCACCCAAAAACTGTTCTGTGTGCCATCCCGACAATGGCCGCAACAACATGGTCTCTTCGATCCACTTCCAACCGGCCTGCGGAACCTGTCACATCGATCAGATTCGCGAGGTTTTCCAGTCAGGTCCCAAGGGATTGAAGGTTCTCTCCCTGCCCCCTTTGGATCTGGATGTTCTGCGGCAACGCGGCGTGGCCATCGGCGAGTGGCCCGGCAACAGCGATGGCGATCTTTCCCCTTTCATGCCAGGTTTTTTTCACGGCTATCCGGAATTTGAAACCGCTTTTGCCATGCTGAACGGCATGGACACCCTGAATCTCACCACCGCCACGGATTCCCAGCTCACCGCCATCGCCACGCTGGTCTGGAACATCAAGGAGTTTGTTTTTGAACTCCTGATCTCAGGCCGTCCGGCCCTGGCCAAGCGTTGGCAGAATTTATTGGGCGAACGCCCGGATTATCACCTGCTCGCACAGTTGAGCGGCCAAATGCCGGCTGACCTGGTCCGTTCCATTCAAAAAGAGTGGTTTCCCCATCTCCTGGAAGAGATGGCTATGCATCGGCAGGGAAAACCTGTCCCGATTCCCAATCCCCATTCAGCCACCCCGGCAACCGACACGGTTGAAAAACGCGGATCCCCCGACGGCGACAAGGGCGGACTCCTCGACAGCGACAAGGGTGGACTCCTCGACAACGACGACAAGGGCGGACTCCTCGACAGCGACAAGGGTGGACTCCTCGACAACGACGACAAGGGCGGACTCCTCGACAGCGACAAGGGCAATCAAACACCCACCCTGCGCCCCCTCACCGATGACGCATGGATCGAAGGGGGCGGATGGTACCGGGAGGGGTATTCTCTCTACTATTTGCCGACGGGACATGAAGATGGTTTTCTGCGTACCTGGCTCGACACCCTTTTTTCCCGGCAACAATCCTCTTCAGCGGCGCAACGACTGTTTCAATTGTTGATTGCCGAAAAAACCGCCGGGCAATGCGGCAAATGCCATTTCGGTGCAGGTGCCTATGCGGGTGCCCAAACAGGTGCCCATGCAGGTGCCAGTCTGGAAATGACCCTGCCCAAGTGGCGGGGGCGGGTGGCCCCCCTCGATGCCAAGGAGTTCCGCAAATTTTCTCACACAGCCCATCAAAGCCTGATCCCCCGGTGCCAGGATTGTCACCCCTTCACCACAGCCCCCCTCCCGGAAACACCCCCTGGAGCAACGTCCGTGGTCCACAGCGGCTTTGCCCAATTGGAGAAAATGGTTTGTGCCAAATGCCATCAACCCGACAAGGCGGGGGATGCCTGCCTGCTTTGCCACAACTATCACGTTGGCCAAAAATCCTCGGCGCGTGGCCGCTCCCGTTGACCGTCCACCCCTGAACCCTTCAATCCATGCGCCATACTGTGCTAGGATTGGCTTCTCAATCGGGTTCTCTTTGAAAATGGGCGGGGCACCATGCATATTCGCCATTGGCAATCCTGTTTTTGCCTGATTTTTTCTGCTGCATTCCTTTTCATGAACCTGCTTGTCTGCGCGTCTGGACATGCCGCAGACGCCAAATCCACGCCGGCAACCACCGACGAGGATATTACCGACCAGGAACTGCGCAACGTCTGGCTGAGTGGTCTGTACTCCATGGAGTTGGACCACCTCAAGGATGCCCAGCGCAAATTTGCGTTCGTCATTGCCCGGAACCCCCCCTGGCTGGCACGCGCCTTCGAAAACCGGGCCATCGTTTACGAAAAAATCGGCCACGAAGACTTGGCCAAAAAGGATTTCGAGGTTGCCCTGAAACTGTACAATCAGGAAGTCAGGGACCACCCAAACAGTACGGAACCCCTGTTGCGGCGCGCTGAATATTGGGAACGCAAAAACAACCCGGAAGCCCGCATCCAGGATTTGAGCAAGGCCATTGCCCTGGAACCCGATAACACTGCCCTCCTCCAGGTACGCATCAATGCCTGGAATGACCTTTTGCGCCCTGATCAGGCCCTGGCGGACCTGAGCCGTCTGATCAAACTGCAACCCGAAGAACCGGACCCCCTCCTGGCCCGGGCCGAGCTGGCACGCAAACAAAACAAGAATTCCCTGGCCATTGCCGACTATACCAAGGCCATCGCCCTGAGTCCGAACCTCTTCCAGGCCTACCTCGGCCGCGCCGAAATTCACCTGGAATCAGGACAGGAAGAAAAAGCCTTGGCCGATCTCGACCGGGCCGTCAAAATCCAGCCCGACTCAGCCAAGGCCCATTATAACCGGGGTATCATCCTGCAAGGAAAAGAACAATATCCAGCTTCCCTGGCCGCCTTCGAAAAAGCCATCGCCCTCGAACCAGACCAGGTTGAAACCCTTCTGCGCCGGGGCATGGTTCTGATCAAACTTGGACGTTCCCAAGCCGCCCTGGCCGATTTTGACCGCATTCTGACCTTGCAGCCAGGACATGCCCTCGCCACGATGTATCGGCAGCAGGTTGTGAAATAAGCCTTTATTTTTGTCGATATTCCGGATTCAGAGACGGCAACACCTCATCGGGTTGCACGGCGGATGATCGGGAATTCCGGACCGTCAGCAAGGGCTGCAAAACCGACCATAAATCAACATCATCCCAAGGTGTCTCCGGGGCATAAAGGCCTCTTTCCAGACGATCCATGATGACCGAGGAGTTTGCCGGATCCAGGCGATCACGCAAGGCACCCAGAGAACGGGGAGGATTTTCCGGCCAGGTCAGAGATGCCCAATACAACAGGGCATCGGCAATACGACGCGGATCCCCTATTGCACAGGCTTCCCGAACCGGAGCCAGATCGGGAGGGGGTATCCGGGACAACGATACAACCTTGTTCGATCCTGGTGTCTGGCTCCGGATGGTGTGTTGGCGCAGCCGCCACCACAATCCCAAAGTCGCCAACCAGGCCAACAGCAACCCCCCTGCCACCCAGGGCCAATAGCCGCCCGCTGCCGGATTCCCTGCCGAGCCAACCTGTCCACCTGGAATCGTGGTGGCAGCCGGATCCGCTGCCACACCCGGTATCGTCGATGCACCCGAAGAGCCTGACCCGACTGAAGCCGCATCCGATCCTGTCGCTCCCTTACCTGATCCTGGTGGTACCACATCCGGCAACGGCGCAGCCACCAAAGGGGGAGACCCACCACTTGCAGCCGACGTTGCGGGTGGATCCACGGCAGAAGCCCCTCCCGAGGCCGTCGTGCCCCCCGCTGCCGGTAATACCGTCAAGGTCCGGCTGGGCAGTTGGGCCACTTTGGCACGTTCTTCGGTCACATCCCACCAGGGTATGTCAATGGCCGGCAAGGTATACGTCCCGGGACGGGTGGCCACCATGGCCCATTTTTCCTCGCGTTCCCCCAGGATCCATTTGCCCTTGGGTTGCGACTGGATCACGGGTTGATCGGGATATATGTTCACGCCATCCAGACGCGGCTTGGCAATCTCCGGCAATTGGGTCGCCGCCAACCCCTTGGCATGCAAACGCACCGTGCGGGTCAACGGATCCCCCACCCGGATCTGCACCGGATCGTGCAACCCCTCCTCCGACAAGGTGATCTGCGCCGCCGGCAACCACCAGGGACCGACAAATTCCGCCGGACGTGGCCGCACATCCAATTGAATCGGCTCGCTGCGCAATTTGACCGGACGGGTCGCAGCCAGCAAACCGGCGAAGGGATCCCGGCCAAAAAAATTCTGGAAAAAGGGATCGTTGGCAAAGGGGCCTGTCCCCCCGGGGTCTCGACCTGCCGATCTTGCAACCCGCATCTGCCCCTGAAACACCAAGCCGGGCAGGGTCAAGGGACCGCTTTTTTGGGGAAATACGGCATACCGGCGTTCCATGACCTCATAGGTTCGTCCCTTGATCTCAGTGGTCGAGGCACGATCCTCGCCCAGCCGTTCCACCACGGCATCCTCGATGACCGGCTCGGTTATTTCCCCCTCGGTAAAGACCACAGCCCGATAAAACCGCACCTGCAACACCACCTGGCCCTGGACATACGGAGTTTTGGTATCGACTTCCGCCTCCAAAAAATAGGCCCCCGTATCCACGGCACCCCCACCAGCGCCACCCGCACCACCCGCTCCTCTTCCCCCTCCCCCTCCTCCCAGGCCACCACCCGCTCCACGCCTGGCTTGCGACCCGGCAGCAACCACTTCAATGGCAAGCGGGGCTGTCTTCATGCCGGCCACAGTCAACGCCGGTATGGTCAGCCTGCCCAAACGTTGCGGCAACAGGGTGATGGTCAGGCCGACCATCGATTCCACATGACCATTGATGATCCGCACATTGCTTTCGGAACTGCTCCCCAAAATCTGGAAATCCTTCTCCAGGGGGGTCAAATCCGGTTGTGGCAGCCGCCCTTGTTGGCCTGCAATCGACAAGGTCAGGCGCAGCGTCTCCCCTTCGGTGATGACCGACTGATCCACCCGCGCCGTCACGCCGGCTCCCAGACCAGAACCGGGTTGCAACCAGACCAGCAGCACCATGCCCAGAAAAAACGCCTGCAATCGGAATTTTACCATGGCTCTGTCACCTCTGCCGGGCGGCCCCGCCGCCGTTGTTCCAGAAGAAATTTGCGCCGCAACAATCCTCCTGGGTCATCCGGAATACGCTGCAACCATTGCTCCATGGCCTGTCGGTTTTCCGCATCCAGGGGCGTTGCTTCCGCCTGTCGCGCCTTGGCTGAATTTTTTTTATCTTCTCTCTTTTTGATTTCCTGATTCTGTCCTGATTTGGCAAAAAATTTTTCTTTCTCCTCTTGCTCTTTATCCTGCCCGTCGGTTGCTGTCTTTTCTTTCTCCTTTTGTTCTTTATCCTGCCCGTCGGCTACCGAATTTTCTTTTTCCTCCAGTTCTTTGTTCCGCCCGTCGGCTGCTGATTTTTCTTTCTCCTCTTGTTCTTTATCCTGCCCCTCGGCTGCCGATTTTTCCTGCCCCTCCGGTTTTTTACTCTGCCCCTCGGCTGCCGATTTTTCCTGCTCCTCCGGTTCTTTCTTTTGTGCGTCAGATGTGGATTGATCCTTCTCCCCTGACGCTTTCTTTTGTGCATCCGATGCGGATTGATTTTTCTCTCCCGACTCCTTCTTTTGTGCGTCGGCTGCCGCTTGATCCTGGGATTGTTTCTCCCGATCCGAACCCGATTTGTTCTGTTGCTGCTGCTGTTGTTGTTGTCCCTGCTGTTTCTGTTTCTGTTGCTGCTGCTGTTTTTCCAATACTTTTTGCACCAATTGCCGGTTTGCCTTCGCATCCTCCATGGCAGGATTCATGGCCAAAGCCTGCTCATAGGCCTGAAGAGCTTCCTGGAGTTTCCCCTGCTGCGCCAGGGCATTGCCCCGATTATAATGACCATCGGCACTCTCCCAGCGGGCGAACGATTCCGCAGCCAAGGCATGCTGACCCGCCTGACTGAGCGCCATGCCCCGCCAACCCGGATCCTGAAACAAATCTGCCGCCCGGGCCGCATCCCCGGCTTCCAGGGCACGTCTGGCCCGCTGATCGGGTCGCAACCAGAGATCGTCCCACTCCCAGGCCCATGCCGGACCTGGCTGGACCAGGTAAAACACCATCCACAAGCCCAGCAACCAGCCCCGCCGAAAGGCCATGGCCGCCAAAGGCAACAGAATGACCAACAACCAGGGTCCCTGTTCATCCCAGATTTCCGTCATGGCCCGGGAGGCCTGGGCCGGGCCAAGGGTGCCGCCATGGGCCAGCCCGGGCATGAGCCGCTCCAAATCCTGCCCATCCGGCGTCAGCGTGGCATAGACCCCGCCACCCATCCGGGCCAACGCTGCCAGCGGCTCACTCACCAACGGTGCCAACACGGGTCGCCCCTGGCGATCCGGAACAAACCCCCCGCTTGAATCCGGAATCGGCCCCCCCAGGGCACTCCCCACCCCCAGGACCGAAAGCCGAAAACCCCGCCTCGCTAGGCGACGCGCCACCTCCAGGCTGCTGGACGGGGCCGCGTCGCCATCCGTGACCAGCAACACCGCCCCCTGGTTGACAACCGTCCGCTCCAACACCTTCAAGGCCTGTTCCAGACCCCGATGCGGCATACTCCCCTGTATCGGCATGAGATCCGGCTCCAGGGACGCCAGCAGGGCCGTGACCGTATCGACATCATCGGTCAAAGGTGCCGTGATAAAAGCATCCCCGGCAAAAACCACCAGACCGGTCTGCCCCGGTCCCAGACGCTGCAACAAATCCTGAATTTTTTGTTTGGCCCGTTCCAGACGCGAGGGCAGCACATCCGCCACGCGCATCGAGCGGGAGAGATCCAGGACCACGACCAGGGCCTCCTGGGGACGAAACAGCGGGGCCGGCACCCGCGACCAGGTGGGACCCGCCAACACCAAAACCAACCCCAGCAGGCCGACCGCCAACAACCAAAACCAGGTGCGTTCCCGACGCTCCCCCCCGACCCGCAACAGGTGCGGCAACAAATGCGCATCACACACCGCACGCCACTCCTGCCCCTCCCGGGTCACCCGCCAGAGACGCCACAGAATGACGAGCATTGGCAGCAGACTCCACAACCACAAAGGCCGGATAAAATGCCATCCCTGTTCAACCATGGATCGGTCTCCGCCACTGTGAGATGAACGCCAGCCACAACAGGAGCAGCAGGGCCGGACCCAGCAACCAGGGATGCAGTTCCGTGCGTACCATGTATTGTTCGGGTTTGGAAAGGGTGGGTTCGAGGCGGTCCAGTTCCTGATATATCTCTTCCATCACCTCGGTATCGGAGGCCCGAAAATATCGTCCCCCCGTCAGGCGGGCAATTTCCTGTAAGCCGGGTTCATCAAGATCTTCCGAGGGATTGATCAGGCGCGAGCCAAAAATGGTGGGAACCTCCATGGGTTTTGTGGAACCCACACCGATTGGATAGATGCGCACCCCTTCCTGGGCCGCCAGTTGAGCCGCCTTGTGGGGTTCCACCGTGCCGGCGGTATTGGCACCATCGGTCAACAGAATCAGGGCGCGTCCCGGTTGGGGACGGTCCCGCAACCGGCGTACCGCCAGACCAATTCCCTCGCCAATGGCCGTCCGCGTGCCGGCCAGACCAATTTCCGCCTCGCGAAGCATGGTGGCGACGGTTTCCAGATCAAAGGTCAGCGGCGTTTGCAGATAGGCATGGTCCCCAAACAGGATCAAGCCCAACCGATCCCCAGTGCGGCGGCGGATAAAAGGTCCCGCCACTACCTTGATCGCCTGCAAGCGGTTGATTTGCCGCCCCTGCCAGGTAAAATCACCGGTTTCCATGCTGTTGGAAAGATCCACGGCCAGCAACAAATCCCGGCCCGTGGAGGGTTGCAGGGCCGGTTTTTCCAGCCATTGGGGGCGCAAGGCTCCCCCCACCAGCAACAGCCAGATCAATCCGGCCAGAAGCAGCCAGATACGGCGAAAACGCGCCCTCGGCGGCCTGTCCCGCTGTTCCGTCTGAAGCAACTCCCCAAAAAAAGGCACCAGCAAGGCGCTGCCCCGGGCCATTTTTCCCGCCGGCATGAAGCGTCCCACCAGCCAAGGTAATGGCAACAGCAACCCCATCCATGGCCATTGGAGATGCAGACCACTCTCCATCGCCTATCCTCCTGCCTGCCCTCCTGCCTGTTGGATCCAACCCCTTGCGGCGGCCAACAGCGGTTCCGGATCCACCGCCACCCCGGGCCGATAGGGGGCCGTGGCCAGTATGCGCCCTGCCCCACCCGTGAAAGCCGGATTGTTGCCGGTCGTGGCCAAAAATTCCAGCCAGGCCTCGCCGCTCAGGGAGGCCACCTTTTGGCGGGCAAAGCGGGTCATAGCGCTCCGTTTCAGCAACATCGACACATTCACCGCCAGGGCCGCCGCATCGCCATCGGCGCGAAACCGTGCCTCGATGGCGGCCAGTTCCCGCAAGGCTGCCCTTTTTCGATCCTTGCTCAGGCGTCGCCGCCACCACTTCCCCAGCCAGACCACCACCAGGGCCAGCATAACCCCTCCGGCCACCAGCCACCACCCCGGTGCCGGTGGCCAAAACTGGATTTCGGTTGGCGCATGCAACCCCCGCAATCCCGCCAGTGGATCGGCATCCGTCATCGGCGTCCCCTGCGCAACAGCGCCGGATGGACCTCCCGCCGCAAAAAATCCGGAATTGGACGATCCGTCGCCAGGGTCAACAAAGGCACCGACAGGCGACCCAACAGGCTGGCCGCCGTCATCTGTCGCTCCCGAAACCGTTGTCGATGTTGTTCACGAATTTTTTCCGCCCCGGTGGCCAGTTGCAGCACCCGCAGGCCATCCGTGAAAGAAAAAACTCCCGCCGGCGGCAACTCCACCTCCAGGGCATCGTGAATCAACACCCCCAGCATCGTATTGTGGGGTGACAGCAAGCCAAGCAAGCGCCCTGCCGCCGCATCCAACGTCGAAAAATCACTCAATAGAATGATCATCGACCCAGGCCGTGCCACCCGGCGCAAGCGCCCCAAACCATCCGCCAGCGTCGCCAGTGAATGCAAATTTCCCGGCACCGGCTGTTTTGCGGCAATGGCCCTCAGCAACGGCAGCAACCCCCGTTGCCCCCCCGCCGGGCGGCACAAAACCGGCCCCTCAGCCGCCAGCACCACCCCACCAATCCGATCCCCTTCCATGGCCGCCAACCAGCCCAACAAGGCCGCCAATCGCGCCGCCACCACCGACTTGAACGCCACCCGCGTCCCAAACGCCATGGCCGGATTGAGATCCACCACCAGAAACACCGGTCGTTCGCGTTCTTCCCGGAATACCTTCGAGTGCGGATCCCCGGTGCGGGCCGTCACCTTCCAATCCATATTGCGTATATCGTCCCCCGGTTGATAGAGTCGCGTCTCCTCAAACTCCATCCCCCGCCCCCGAAATACCGACCGGAACTGCCCCGCCAACGGGTTGGCCGCCCGCACCAGACCCGGCAACGTCATTGCCGCCGCTTGATGCCGCACCTTGACCAGTTCTTCCAAACCAACCCGTACCCCGCCATCCATGTATCCAACTCCCGCTGTCTTGCACGCCTTTTGTCCCTTGATAGATAGGCATGCCGGGAGGGGGTGTCAATGGGAGTGGGATTTTATCTCATGCGTGGTCCATGGATTGAAAACCGCAACACCCGTTGGTGCAAAATCCGCCACATTGCGCGTCACAACAATCATGCCGTGAACAAGTGCCGTCGCCGCTATCAGCATGTCACGCACCGGACGTGGGTCAGGTACATGCAGTCGTGCGCTCCGTTGCGCAACAGCCGTATCGACAGCCAAAATACGACCACCAAAAGCGGGCAACACGTACTCATTCAGCCACGTTCGCAGCAATGACCCCTGCGTTTTATCCCGCCGTTCAAGCAGCAGAACACCCATCTCCAACTCCTGAATGGAGATCACGGACAAAAACAAATCGTCGGTATCAACACCACTGGCCCAATTGGCGACACGTTCATCCGCTTTTCCAAGGCGAACTTTGCGCAACTCGGACACGACGTTGGTATCGAGTACATACATCAAGAAAAATCCGCCGGTTGCGCAAGGTCACCAAAACGCGGTATCTCAAGCTCAACATCCGCAATGCCGGGCATCGCCAGCAAATCAGCAATGTTCTTTTTCCCGCCTGTGATCCTCTTGTATTCATCGAACGTCAGCAGCACATGCGTAGACCTGCCGCGATTCGTAATGAACACCGGCCCAGCCTCTGCCACTTTTTTGGCCTTGCTGACATCCTGGTTGAACATGCGACTTGATAAAGTTGTGACGCTCATGGCAGTACCTCGCATTGATGGGACAATGTAGGTACGTTACCACAAGTCAGGCTGTTTGCAAAGACTCAAACCATAAGATTCGAACCACAGCAAACGCCATCCCACGGCATCAAAACACCGACCGGAACTGCCCCGCCAACGGGTTGGCCGCCCGCACCAAACCCGGCAACG
>JADGCO010000065.1 GCA_015228935.1 Magnetococcales bacterium
GACAAAAATCAGATCAAGATCCGAGAATTTTTTTCAACTCCTTGTAGAGACGCCAGGCGGCCACGCTTTTGCCGAAGTTTTCTTTTTCCCGCCAGATTTGTCGCATACCGTGCCTGAGCTGGTTGACGGCTTTGTGGTTGATGATTTCATTGTTGTACTTGCGTGCTGACATGGTTCGACCCCGTTCACAAATGATTGTGCATGATAACAATAATCCCGCAACTGAAGCAAGATTATTGGAGAGGAAATCTCTTGCGGCCCGGCAACCACAGTTGGTAGATCTGGCCGGTGATTTCCAGACCGAAAGCCTCATAAAGCCTTTCCACTTTGGCATCGTCTCGAATGCCAACGCCGGTTTGCAGGACCACCATGACCACATCGGGAAACGATGCTGCCCATTGCAGGAATCTGCGCAACAGGATCGCCCCACAGCCGATGCCAACTTCGGAGACATAAAAGAAAATATCGGTCGCCACCCGGGCGGGACTCCAGCCATAGACCTTGTCGGTAATCGCCACCAGGGCACCGACCAGTTCTCCTTCGCGCTCGGCGACCCAGACCTGTTGTCTGGGACTGCGCATGGCCACCATGCAATCCCGCTTGAAGGCTCCCGGATCAAGTGGCAAATCACGGTATCGGCTCTCCTGATGCGCCTTTTCCACCAAATGGCCCAGGGCAATCAGATCGGCCATGCGGCCCAGACGAATTGTTGTGTGTGATGGCGTGGATGTAACGTTCATGACTGCTGACTCCTCCAAAAAAAAACGGGCGGGGATGCTTCCCCGCCCGCCCAACCATGAGGGTTGGAAAGTTTGCTGACTCAGGTGGTGATCGCACTCGATCCGGAGAGCGGCCGGGCCAGATCGACATAGGTTGCCGTGATGTTGGCGGTGTTCAAGGCGGTCGTGCCAAGGGTAAAGTTGGATCCGGTGGCATTGACCACGCGGATGGCACAAAATGGACAGACCGTCGTTCCCGGATCCGGCATCAAGGCCGCCTCGGCTGAAGCTGCCACACTCCCTTCCACGACCGACAGGGCACTGGCCGTGCTGAGACAGAACAAATACCACCGACTCTTGCCGGTGGCCTGCGTTGTCGGGGTGTAGCCGGAAATGGCGCTGATGTCGATTTCCGTTTGGGCAGCCAGGGTGTAAAACTGGTTGTCGATGATAAAGTCCACCGCATTGGCGGTCAGAACATTCTCCCTGTTGGTCCCGTGAATGGCCAAACCGGCTTTTTTCAAACACCGGGTCTGCATGTCGGTGAGAAAAACCCCGAGCAAAGTTTGCAGGTCGGCATGACGGGTATAATCAGAGATGGAAACGCTCATGTTCACTCCTTGTAGCCCGGGTATCAACCCAGGCAGGTTTTGGAAGCGGGGATTTCATCCCCGGATTTTCTGGACAAACAAGGGGAGTCGCACGGCTCCCCGGTTGTGGTTGACGACGACAGAAGAGGGGGGACCTGACGGTCCCCCGGTTGTGGTTGGCAAGATGCCCGGCCCAGGTTGAACAACCAGGAGCAGGCAGATTGTTGTACCGAAATCAGCTCAGGTTCCGGTTGGGTTGCTGGTCACGCCGCACTCCAGGCGCACCATCCAGGCCTCGTTCAGACGCACGGCAGTGAAGTAGGTCTTCCAGGAGACATACCCGCGCTGACCGAGAGGATCCGATTTGGAAGGTTTGCCGGGATTGAGAACCATCGGCTCGATATCCCGGTTGCCGGACAAGGCCACCAAACCGTAGGCACCACGTCCCACGAAGATGATGGGATAGACATCCACCTTGCTGCCGCCCACCGACTTCATGCCGTTGAGCGTGCCGCTGCCGGCACCTTCCCAGGGGGACATGTGCGGCGTCAGGACATACCGGACATCTTCCACCTTGCCGATTTCCTGGGGACAGGTCGGCTTGTAGGAACCGTACTTTTCCACCGGCACGAAACCGGTCATGTTGCGAATGTCGGATTCCAGATCGGTATGACCCAAAGCCACATACGACGCGGCCACCGGTTCCGTTCCCTGTCCATCGCTGGGCCCGATCCGGAGCGCAATCTGGCGCGCCTTCTGGGCTTTGAGAAACCGGGTGATCAACCGTTGCCGACCCAGACTGACCGGATCGTTGACATCCGTCCGGCTGGCATCGCTGGTACCGGCGTAAAAAACGTTGGTACCACCACTGATCATGCCCCAGGTCAAGACCTCGATGGTCTCGCCGGCCTGCTCACCGGCCAACGTGGCCGCATCCTGCAACACCGGATCCTCGTTGACATCGGCCACCTTGTCCGTGATTTCAACGGGGGCACCATACTGCTTCAAGGTGGCGGCGATATCCTCGTACTGCATTTTCTGGGCAGTCGGGGTCACGCCTTCCACCAGGGGCGTGATGGCGGCGGTAAAGGGAACCGGACGCCGAAACTTGACACTTTCCGCTGTGTTTTGAGGCACCTCCTTCATCAAACCAAACTTGCTCAGGACCAGAATCGGGTCCGCATGTTCCAACATGGTGGCCGCAACCCAGGCCGCCGTCCGCTGGCTGATATCCCCGTAGGATGTCATTCCACTCGTAGCCATTTTTTTTCCTCGGTACTGATTTGTTGTGTTTACGATTGACTGTTCGTTGCTTGCCGACCAGACCATCTCGAACTGTCAATGGTCCTTCCCTGGAGCCCGGGCATGGCTGGCATGCCCCCTTCCACACCCGGCACAAGTGGTCGTCCTTTTTGCTGCACAACTTTCCGCACCCGGCATCCCTGCTGGATGGGAAAAGTTTTCCTGACATGCCACTGCGGCACGTTCGGCACGGCCTGATCCCCGATGCAATTCCTTGTTCGATCAGGCGGCACCCTGTCACTGCCATGGGTACCAGGAGATATTTCTTGCCGTCGCTCACTCCCGACGTTTTTACGTGTCCTGGTTCCCCGTCAACCCCCGGGCCGGTTGCGACTTTTTCCCTGTCATGGATCGTCCAGTTCATGATCCTTTTAATTTTACAGACCGGGGTGCTGTTCCTTTACGGGACAGGCCCAAGGTCATGTCACGCAGCACGCACATGACACACTGAATCAGGGATTGCAGAAACTGGAATTCCTGATTCTCTATCGGGCCACGACCCTGATTCGTTGCCGTGTTTTTGCAAGAACGCTCAACCCCGCCCCTACAAACCGGATCCAAACTTGAATTTGGTACCGATTTCACGCTCCTGGAGCTTTTCGCGGGCATTCATGTCCATACCCTTGAGATTGATGTCGGTCTGCAATTCCGCCATCTTTTGCTCATTCTGGCCCTGCAACCTGGTCATTTCCAGTTGATGCTGACGCAACCGGTCCTGGGCATCGAGTTGCAACTCCTCCCGCCGCATGGTGATTTGATCCGCCTTCAGGGCCAGTTCTTTTTGTTTCAGGTCCTGTTCAGTCTGTTGTTCGCCTGCGCCTGCCGCCTGCTGCTGACTGGCCTGGAGCTGCTGCGCGTTGGCCTGGATCTCTTCATCGGTCAGGATGAACTCGTCGGCTGACAACATATTGGTTTGGGCCAGCTTGCGATAAAGAGGGGCCGCCTTGGTCAGGGGACCAAAGACCGGATGAGCCGAAAAATTGAGCGCCAGGGCCATCAATTGCTGGGCCTGAATCTCCCGGGCAATCAAGACCGACGAGCCCCGGGCGTCCACTTCAAAATCCCCCTTGATCTCCGGTTTGGGGTTGAATTGCATGTTCCATTGATACAAACGCCGCATGAGCGGTCGGGTCAGATGGTCATCGTGGTTGCGCACCGTCCGCCTTTGGACAACATTGGCCGAGGTGTGCATGATGGACAACCCCATGGCAGTCTGATTTCCCGCCGGAAGTTGATCACCCTGCACCACCATGGGTTGGTTGGTCTCCTCGTCGGCCAACTGCCGGGCCAGATTGTAGATGGCCGCCAGTTCCGGCTGACGCGAATCAATGTGAAAAGCCTGGAAGGCATCCCCGGCGGAGAGACCCCGATCCTGTTTGAACCAGATTTTGCGGGGAGTCAGCCGCCACTCGCCGTCAGCCGGTTCCACGGCCCCGCGATCCATGACAATCTGTGGTCCCGTCGAAAGGGCCGCATTGTCCAGAATCATCCGGTAGGCGGCATTCATCACGCGCTGCGGCCCCCGCATCAGATAGGGAATCCCAAAGCCAAACAGGCAGGCATCGTCCTGCTCCCAACAAAAAACCGCATAGGGAATTTCACCACTATCCAGGTGGTTGATGCCAACCTTGAGAATCCGCCCCTGACAAAACCAGACCACACCCTCCACCAATCCTGGACTCTCCGGATCATCCAGATTTTCTGCAAGCAGGCTTTGCAGAAGAGAGTGTTCTTCTGACCCGCTCCCATCCTGATTGAAATAGTCACCGGAAAGCGGCCCGTGATATTCCCAGATTTCAAAACGCCTGGCATCATCATGGTTGGACAATCCGGAAATGGAACGGATTTCAGCCAGATAGCCGGGTGTTCGACGACCACGCAGAGGTTTTTCCAACAGGATTTCCCGAATGGCGTCGGCATGGAAACCGGGTCGTTTGGCCAGAAAGCGCAACTCTTTTTCGGTCATGATGTGTCTTTGAAACACAAATTCCATCTCTTCCACATTTCTGGCGCTCATGTCGGGGAAAAACCCCCAGGGGTCCACCCTTTCGAAATAGGGGCGCAGCTCCTGGCGCTCTTTGCGGATGGTGTTGATGCCCATGGCGGTCAGTTGGGCCTGGGGACGAATGCGCAGATTGACCATGGGGCCTTTCATGATACCGGTTCCCAGAACCACGGCATCATGAATGACCGCTCGGGAATGAACCAGAAACTGGCACTCCACCAGTTGATCTTCCATTTCACGTTGCATGGCTTCGGCCCGCAACTGCGACTCCTTTTGCAACTGGCGCAGGAATTCGGCGTGCGCCATGGGTTGACCGGTCTCCGGGTGACGAATCATGGCTCCGGTTTCCGGATTGACCAGGGGTTCATCCTCCTGCATATCCCCGATATCAGGCATGGGGGTGGGTTTGATCCCCCAGTTGCGATCATCTGTCGGAAACAGCATGTCGGCCAGACGCGCCTCGGCTGTATTGGCCTTGCTGCGGGTCAGGTTGACGAATATGCGACTTTGATTTTCTCCCAGTTGACTCAGTGTTACCGGGTCATATTTGCCGTGATACTGACGCAAATCTTCCAGCCATCTCTCTTCCACCTGTTGTCGTTTTCGCACCTGTTCCTGGGCCAGTTCGGCCAACTGATCCGAGTAGTACCGACTTTCCTGCATATATTTCAGTGATCCCACCGCACCGCTTTTCATCCCTTTCATGCTCCTTCCATTGCCGCGAAACTGCTGGTCCTGTCCAAGAAAAAAAATCATAAAAATCAACAAACTGATCGCAATCAACGGCATCATCGCGTCCAAAAAAGGCAAAAAAAAACCGCATCCGGAGATGCGGTCACTCATGGTTCGAAATCAATCGAGGAATTCACAGGCTCCAAAATCTGTAAACAGCAAGCCTATCATGGTGAGTTGTATAGCCTGTTTTGCGCCCCCCCTGCAAGAACTATTTTGCATTTTTTCAAATTTTTTTTCGGAATCATTTTTTTTCGGTCTTTTTCCGTGGTCTTATGCCATTCAGAAAGGTCATATCGTTTCTGAGCTTGACATACAATCCAGGATTCAGGATTGTTGAGAGGACAGGCTGCTGCGTTGAGGTCAATCCATACAGATCCCATGGCGAAGGTTGCAACATGAAAATTTTGATCGCAGATGATGAATTGAACAATCGTCTGCTCCTGAAAAAAATTCTTTCACCCTACGGCCAGTGCGACATGGTCGCCAATGGCAGCGATGCCTTGACCGTATTTGAACACGCACTGGGTGACAACACGCCTTACAATCTGATTTGTCTGGACATCATGATGCCGATGTTGGATGGTCAGGAGACCTTGCGGCGTATTCGGGAGCTGGAAAAGCAGATGGACATCCCCGCCCACGCAGAAGCGACCATCTTCATGATTTCGGCGCTGGATTCACCCCAGGTCGTGATGGAATCCTTCCACAAAGGGGGCTGCACCGATTATCTGACCAAACCCGTTCTCCGGGAAAAGGTCCTGGAAAAGCTGCGGGAATATGGTTTGATCGAGTCGTAGAAGACCCCTTCTGTCCGACTTATGCATCCTGTGATTCCGGCTTTTGTCTGGCCGGGCTGGCCTCAATCGATTGGCGTGATGAAGGCTGGAATATCGCGGAATTTTTTCCTGAAACCAGCCAACGCATCGGCGGCTTTTTCCCTGTTGAGATAGCGTCCGACCCAAAGGAAGTACCACTGTTTCCCCTTTCTGTTGCGGGTGGACTGGACCTGGGTTTTCCAGCCTTTTTGTCTGATCCGGTCTGCGGTTTTTTCAAAATCCTTGACAGCCGGGGCAGCGGCAACCTGAATGGCAAACTGGTACTGACCTTGGGCCTGGGACTGTTCTTCTCTCTCTTCCGCTGATGTTTTTCCCTGGGATTGCCTGGTAACATTGCGGGCTGAAACGAGCGCCAGACCGCTCCCCTTGCCTGCCGTCTGCGCATCCTGGGGCGATTTTGTTGCGCTGCCACCGGAAGATGATTTGCCGGCAAGACCGGATTTTTCTGGATGCTCACCAGGTTCCTGGTTTATATCAGAACGCCTGGAATTGAGAGAGCCTTTTTTGGCGGTATTCTTATCTGCCGACTGACTGACAGGAGTGCGTTCGGAGCCAGGGATCAGGCTGGCCGGAGCTGAGGCCATACCGGTCTGTTCGGGTTTTTTCCCCAGCAAAACGGTGACATGGTCTTTTTTGAAGCGTTCTTCCAACTCAGACATCACCATATCGACGACGGCTTCCAGGGATTTTCCGTTATCGACAGGGACATCACGCACCAGGATTGGTTCGGTACGGGGTGGTTCGTAGAGTTCCACCAGGAAGAAACCGTTGGGTGGAGGTTTCATGCGACCGGTGAGCAGATGAGTGATTCCCAGGGCTGTCATGCGTTCCATGCCGCTTTGCGTGCGGGGATCGGCCTCGGTCGGACCCGTCTCCAAATAATTCAGACCAAAGCGTTCCTGACTACGGCCAACGAGAAAGCTCTGGATCCGGTCACGCGCCTTGTCCAGATCTTTTGGTTCTCCGATTTCCTGAAAAGGATGGAGCAAAAGACGTGTCGCTGACTTGGTTGGAGGTGGGGCCGGAGGCGGCTCGGGCATGGCAGGGGGAAGACAGCCACCGACCACACCCATCACCAGGATCAGAAATATTTTCCTGACAGAAGCCCAGGAAAAATTCCCCACCCGGATTTGACTTTGCTTTGCACCCTGTCCGGCACTCGGATTCGTCAGGTATACCACGTCGCTTCATCCTCCAGAACGGCGTCAGACCCGATTCAAGTCCGTCATTTCAGATCGCACGGTCACTTCCCTCCCCATGGTATTCATTTCATTTATTTCCGGGAAGGAATTCTCAAAAATATTTATTCTCAAAAAAAGGCCATTCTGTAAAGTGTATCATTGTCTCGGGGCGTGCGCACCTGTATAGAAAAGGGGCCTGTCGCAAACGGTGCAGAGTGGCGGCAAATCAAGCGCATATGAGGGGGTATGTCGCAAACGGTACAGATTGGCGATGAAACGTGCTGCGAAAGTGGCCATTCCTGGGAGAGGATCCATGCGGGAACTCTTGATCTACAAGGATATTGAACTCAAGGCGGGTGCCGAACTGGAGGGAGTTGATCTTTCCGGTCTGGACATGTCGGACTTGAATCTGGCCAAGGTCAATCTGAAAGGTGCCAACCTGACCGGAGCCAATTTTACCGATTCGTGTCTTTCGGGTGCAGAGATGGCCGGGGCATGTCTGGTCCAGGCCAAGCTGACCAAGGTCAATATTTCCCTTGCCGATCTCACCGGTGCCGATCTGGACCAGGCCGATTTTACCAATGCCTTGATGTTTTCGACCAACCTGAAAAAGGCCAGATTGACACAGGCCAGATTACCCTGGGCGGATCTCACCAAGGCCAATCTGGAAGAGGCAGACCTGACCGGGGCCAGGATGACCGATGCTTTCCTGACCCGGGCCAATCTCATTCGGGCCAACCTCACCGATGCCGGATTGCAGAGCGTCGATTTTGAACTGGCTGATTTGTCCGGAGCCATCCTGACCCGGGCAACCATGCATCGTGCCATTCTGCAGGAAACCATCATGAAGGGTACGGATTTGACCGGCGTGGATCTTTCCCAGGTGGATCTTTCCCAGGTGGATCTTTCCCAGGCCATTCGCACCTGACCCGCTCCAAAGCAATTCCACCAACGGGTTGTTTTCCGGGTCTCGTCCATCCACACCCGCCTTGTTCCAGAGATGGGCACCCTGCTCAATGACTTTTCGATGATCGGCGACGGCGTTCCGACAAGGACCATATGGGCCGGAGGCCATACCACCCTGCCTGGTTGAAACCTATTGGAGCAAATGGGTTTATGGTGATTTGGGTTTGGCGATTGTTTCCAAAATCGCAACAATGTTTTTATTATTATGTGATTTACGAAATATTGGAAAGGATCTATCCTCCGTACCCATAACGTTTTTGCAACTCAAACCCTGGAGGAGTGTGTATGTCCGGTCCCAAAATGGTCAAACTTCCTGCTGGTGAACATTGGCTCTGCATGTGTGGAAAAAGCCAAAAGGGGCACCTGTGTGACGGTTCGCACAAGGGGTCTGATAAAAGCCCCAGACAGGTTATCCTGAAACAGGCCGGGGAAGTCGCGATTTGCCAGTGTGGTCACACCCGCAACGCACCCCATTGTGATGGTTCACATAAAAAATGACGTTTACCAATCGCAACTCAATCGAGGAATATCCCATGAAAAAAACCATTTATTCTCTGGCCATTGTGGCCACCTTCCTCTCTTCTTCCGCCCCTCTCCTTGCTGAAGAGAGCAATCCTGCCATCGTGCATCGCCAGGGAATTTATGGCATTGCCGGCGGCCACATGAAGGCACTCAAATCCATATTGTTGCTGGACTTTGCCGCGCCCAAGGATCTGACCTTCCATGCCCAGGGCATCGTGGATGGTTTCAGTCACATGGGCAACTCTTTTCCTCCCGGTTCCGACAAGGGCGAGACCAAAGCCAAGCCGGAAATCTGGACCAACAACGACAAATTCAAGCAGCTTGGCAAAAATGCCTTTGAAGCCGCCAATGAACTTGTCAAGGCCACCCAGGGAAGCGACAAACAGGTCACTCTGGCCGCCTTCAAAAAACTGGGCGAAGCGTGCAAGGCCTGCCACGACGATTTCAAGAGTAAATAGCTCTTGGTTCCCACCTGGGATCTGCCGACCCGATTGTGTCACTGGTTGCTGGTGATTCTGGTTCTGGATGCCTGGATTTCCCACCAGTTTGGCGACCTGCGGCTGCGTTGGCACATCTGGAACGGCTATGCCATTCTGACTTTGCTCTTGTTTCGCATGGGCTGGGGCTTTGTCGGTTCCTCGACGGCGCGTTTTGCCACGTTTCTGACCGGCTGGTCCACCGTATCCAACTACCTGCGCTCCTTGCTGCGCGGTGAGGCCCCTTATTTTCTTGGGCACAATCCGGCTGGCGGCTGGTCCGTGGCAGGTCTGCTCACTCTTTTGATGTTTCAGGGTACGTTCGGCCTGTTCGCCAGCGATGATCTCATGGCTTCCGGTCCCTTGCATCATCTTCTGGATGAAGCCACAGCCGGCAGGCTCACCACTTTGCACAGCATCGGTTTTTGGATGCTGTCGGGCATGATCATCCTGCATCTAGGTGGGGTGTTTTTTCACCTGTTGCGCAAGAAGGACAATCTCATCCTCCCCATGTTGACAGGCGTGAAAGCCTTGGAAAAAGTTCCACCCGGTGCCTCGGCACAGATGCAATCTCCCTGGCTGGCCCTGCCGGTCCTGGTTGCGAGTATTTTATTCGTTTGGCTGGGGATTCAGGTGTGGAAATGGTAGAGTAAGGGATCCGCTCACAGAACTTGCCCGTGGATCGGATGCGGCAAGCCACCCGGTTCCGTAACACTCCGGACAGGGGGAATGGTCCGGTTCGGCACCACAACACTCGGATTTGGCGCACCGTTTCCCCGTTCCCCAACAGGCAGGGCAAGGTTTTTTTCCGGCGTCGGCATTGTTCTCCATGCTGGCTGCTCTCCCCTGTGTTTCCTGCAATCCTGAGTTCCTTCCCCGCCAACCACCAGCCGGGATTTTACGTTCCCTGCAATCCGGGTGTGTCCAGACCCATGAAATCATAGCACGTCCGACACAAGGGCAACTCGGCATGCCGCATATCCGCCAGCAACACCCGATACTGCTGCATTTTGGCCGAGTGCCAGATTTCCTGCAAGGATTCGGTCGCCAGATTGCCGATAGTCATAAAATTGTCATAATCGGCACAACAGGCGGTGACCGTTCCATCCCAGTTGATGGAGAGCTTGTCAAAAACTTCCGGACACATTTTGTGCTTTTTGACCACCGACTCCTGGGTCTGCAAACGCAACAAGGTCTCCTTGTCGGCAGCCGAACATTTCATTTTGCTCGTATCCAGATGCCCCAGGGTGGTCCGCCCCACACTGACCAGATCCGCATAGGGAGCCACCAGTTGCCGAAATGCCGCGATCTGTTCACGGGTTTCATAGGTGACGGTGGTGGAAATCTGGATGAAAGGTGCCGGTCGATCCCCCCGTTTGGTGTGCAATTTTTTGAGGCGCTCGATCAACGTGGTAAAAAAATCAATGTTGCGCATCTCCCGATAGCTTGGCACATCCACGCCCTGGAATGAAAATTTGATGCAATCCAACGGGATCGCCAATATGGCATCCATCAGGGCATCGTCCAGATTGTTGCCGTTGGTGTTCATGTGGGTCAAAATGCCGGCGGCATGGGTTGCCTCCAGATAGGGGATCAATTGCGGATGCAGTGTGGGTTCCCCCCAGCGAATGAACCGCAACGGCGTGCGCCGCTCCCGAACGCTATCCAGAAGACGATAAAAAATGGCATCGCTCATGAACCCCTTGCCCCGCCGCTGCAAATGGGTCCCGGTCGGACACATCAGACAACGAAAATCACAGGTGTTGGTCAGTTCAAGGTCGATATAATGCGGAAATTCCGGCAGATTTTGCAATTTTTCCGCAAGATTGCCGTTGTTGGCTATTCGATAAATCGGATCAAAGGGATTGGTGCGTTTGTTCATGGCAAATTCATCATTATCTGGTCATTCACAGGTCATGTCTGCGAATTCATAAACAGAAGATTTACGCTGTAAGCCTTGAACATGGGATCTGCCGTAATCAAAGTAAGGTGATCAGTCATGGCTTGCACAATCAACATTCTGTCAAACGGATCACGGTGATGTTGTGGCAAGGCGGCGAGGACCTCCGTCTGATCGAAGGTCACCGACAGTGTTGAGAAACCACAACGGTAAATTTCTTCTTCCATGTTGTCTGGGACCGATAATTTACCCAGACCTTTTTTAATGGCAATTTCCCAGGCAGAAACGACACTGACGTATACCTTGTGCTGAGGAGAGGCAATGGTATCTCGTACCTTTGAGGAAAGCCGGGAAACATTGGAAAGACTCCAGAGGAAAATATGAGTGTCCAGCAAATATTTCATTTTCCCTGCTCAGGCTCCACGGATCCTTTGAGGAACAGATCAAGCATGTCGTCAGGAAGGGGCGCATCAAAATCTTCTGCTACATGAACTTTCCCCGTCCAGGAACCAAGGATACGAGGTTCGGATCGATGATGGACAGGTAACAGCCTGACCAGAGGCTCTCCAGCCTTGGCGACAATAATTTCCTCGCCTGAAATCGCTCTTTGGACAAGGTGCGAAAGGTGAGTTTTGGCTTCGTGGATATTGAAAATCATGATTCATGACTCCGCAGACCATTTACCAAGTCCAGTCCAGTCCAGTCCAATCCAGTCTAGTCTAGTCCAATCCAGAAATGAAGTGCAAAAACATGGCAGAGATCTGTAAACAACAGGCTATTTTGCGGATTGCTCCTCCCCGGGTAAATACATATTCTCCTGGGTCACCTTGGTGAAGGGTACCACACGCCCGCCAAATTGCTGCACAAATTTTTCTGCTGCGGCCTGGTCACCGAACGGCATGATTTCGGTTTTTCCCATGCCGCCACTCAGCCGTGAGCCTACAACAAACCATGCCGATTGGGCAGCAATCCATGGACCGGGTTGCGGATGCTGCCAATCGGCATGGGACATGTCGTTGACATAAAAGGCCAGAAGACGTCGTGTTGCTCCTTCAGTCTGTTGATAGACAAAGGCATCCTGCACCGAGGAAAACCACAACGGCCCCGCCTCTCCAGCCACATGGATCTGGCTTTTGGGACCGACGTGTTCGGCCAGGTTCATGCCGCAATAATAGCCAACGGTATCGCTGTCGGGATTCCGGGCCGCAGGAGGCTTGTCCGGCGGGGAGCCGCAGGCGGCCAGAAGGAGCAGCAGCGGCAGAGTGAAACAGAACAGCAACCAGTGCCGTTGCGACAGGGTGTCATGATGGATTCTGTTCATAATTCCCGTCTCTTGAAGACAAAAACGGCTCCCAGCAGCGGCAAAACCATCCAGGCCAGCAAGGCAGCCAGCAAAAAACCGGGAGAAAAATGAACCTGTCCGCTCAAGCCGGCCAGGCCGGAGAACGTGCGGATGTTTTCAAAGGTGGTCAGGTTGAACAGACGGTAGATGTCAGCCGGGTTGGCCAGCAGCAACCAGGGAAACACATTTTCATGAATTTGTCCCTTGGTGGCCACCAGGATTCCCAGCAGGCCCATGTCATACAGGACCACGAACAGCAACCAGACCCCGATGGCAACCCCGGCTGCCGTTCCCCGTTCGCGTACCAGGGCGCTGATCAGATACGCCAGGGCGATGAACACTCCACCCAACAACACCGAACTCCCCAGCAAGGCACCGAAAGCTCGCCAGCTCTGGGAATCCGCTCCAGACCCCAACAACCCGACCGCCAACCCCGCCGCACCATATCCCACAAGCGTCGCCAGAGCCAAAACGCCCACATGACCGAGAAATTTTCCGAGCAACACCTGGCTTTTGGTGACGGGATAGGTCAGGAGCAGAAGCAGGGTACCGCGCTCCCGTTCACCCACCAGGGCATCGTAAGCCAACATCAGGGCGATCAAGGGAAGGAGAAAAATGGTCAAACTGGCGAGACTCACCACGGTCACGGCCAGGGGATTGGCTCCCACGCCCCCGGTCGGGGCACTGCCCAGAAATGCCAACGCGAAGGCCAGACCGGCCAGCAGCAAGGTGGCACTGACCACCCAACGATTGCGCAAGGCGTCCCGAAACTCCTTGCCGGCCAGGATACGCACCGGATTCATCGCATATTCTCCAAAAAGCCCCTTGTAAAACCTGCAAAATCAGGCATACCGCCAACCCGGCACAAGAGCAAACCAGGCATGTTCAGACAGGATCCGAAACAAGGCTCTGCACCATTTGATCAAGCTTCATGCGCCTGCACCCCGCCCGTGGTCGTGGCCAGGAATGAACAGGGTCCGGTCACACGCCCTGCGCCTGCACCCTGTGGTCATGGCCAAAATGAACATACACATCATCCAGAGTCGGCAATTGGACTTCGATATCCTGCACCATGTGCCCCAATTGCATCAGGCGATGCAGGGTTGCCATTTTATCGGGCACGGTGCAGGTGACTTCCAGCAATGCCCCGGCCAGCCGTTCGCAGGCAAGCCCTTCCAACAGCCGCACGACTTCATCGAGAGAGGAGGTTGTCAGGCGGAAGCGGACCGGCAGATTGGCCTGCCGGCGCAACGCATCCAGGGTACCAAAAGTCACGATTTGACCTTGGCGCAAAATCACGGCCAGATCCGTGCGGGCCTCCAACTCGGTGAGAACGTGCGACGAGAGCAACACCGTCACCCCGGCCTGCCGCAACTCCTGAATGATGCGGTAAAACTCCTGACGCAACAGGGGATCGAGGCCGGTGGTGGGTTCATCCAGCAACAACAGGCGCGGCTGCCCCAACAAGGCCTGGGCCAGACCCAGACGTTGCCGCATCCCTTTGGAGTAGGTTTTGACGCGCCGGGTGCTGGCTTCGGTGAGACCCACCCGTTCCAGCAAGGCGGCACAACGGCGCACATCCTCTCCCTTGAGGCGGGCATAATAGCGCAAGGTATCCAGACCGGTCAGCTCGTCATAAAAAATGACATTTTCCGGCAAAAAGCCGATTTGACGCCGAAATTCCATGGCCGCCAGGGCCGGGTTTTCACCCAGAACGCGCACTGTTCCGGCAGTGGGCTGCGTCAAACCCAGCAAAAGCTTCATCAACGTGGTTTTGCCGGCACCATTGTGACCCAGCAAGGCCACGCAAACCCCGGACGGCACACTCAAGGTCACCCCATCCAGGGCACGGTGCCGGGCATATTGCTTGACCACATGTTCGACGACAAAGGCGGTATCACTCATCAGGCGTGACTCACTTGCGGGCCATGATCATGGTTGCGGCTTTCGAAGAGTCCATGCCCATGGCCGGGAGGATGATCAAGACCCACTTGCAGCATCACGCTGTGGGCGTTTGTCTGCCAGGTGGGCAGGCAGCGCCACCGGCAACGGCGGCGGCGTCATCAACGGCCAACTGTCCACGACCCCCCCGGGATTGAGCGAGGGAAACTGGCTCTGGGCAAGACGCAATATTTCCATGACCGGACTGGACAGGAGCAGTTTGGCCAGGGGATAGCTCCACAAAACTCGATCCATCAAGGTGTTGGGACGATAGGCTACATCTGCCACGCCATCCCCGTCCAGATCGAAGGCCGGATTGTCGCTCCAATAATTACCCCGATGCTCCCGGGACCATTCATAATGAACCATGCCCGAATATTTGACCTGGGTCCGGTTGTTGATGAAGGCATTGCCATAAATCACATTTTTTTCCGCTCCACCCGTAAAATGGATGCCAATCTCGCACCCCTCGAAATGGTTGTCATGAATGGTATTGTGGGTCGAGGTATAGATGAAGGTGCATTTGTCATGGGTGTTTTTGACCAGGTTGCCGGACAGTTCCGAATTGTGTGAGGAGTGAAACATCAGGCCGTGATCCCGATCCTTGAGCGAAATATTATTCAATATTTTAAGATTCTTGGAATACATCAAGGCAAAACCCACAGAATTGCCCATGGAAACGTTACCGCTTACGGTATTATCGTTGGCATACATGTAATGTATGGCAAAACGCAGGCCGGTAATGTGATTGCCACGAATGGTGTTGCCATGGGCGGTGTGGATGTAGATGCCATCCCGTCCCCCCTCGATGCGATTATCAGCAAAAACCGAGCCTTTTGAGTTCCAGATATTGATGCCATTGCCCCGCTCGTTGAGGCGCAGATCATTGCGGTTGGCAATGACATTGTGTTGAACGATCACATTGGGCGGACCCTGGATGGCGATGCCATACAGATTGCCCATGACCTGGTTATTTTCGATGGTTGCCCCGGCGGCTGTCTGCTGAACCAGGATGCCGCTGTTCAGGTCGGTTTCGATATCACCCGATCCCACGCAGGTCAGGCCCCGCACCACCACATGGGGAGCTGTCACGATCAGGGCACTGCCCTGGCCACCGCCATCCACCGTGGCACCGGGCGCACCCACGAGCGTGAGCGATTTATCGATGACGGCGGCCCCATGCCGCCCGGCCAGCAAACGCAATGTCTCGCCGGGGGTTGCCCGGGCAATGGCCTGACGCAGATTTTCTTCACCCGGGGTGACGACAACCTCTGCCAAAGCCGCACCCGTATACAACGGGAGGGCAGCCAGGAAAAAGATCCCGGCCATCCATCCAACACGACTGTCGCCACAAAAGCGGGCGGCCAGGAAAACCCTGGTCGCCCGTCTTGCACGGCTGGGCTGCCAAACGATCATGGATGCGTGAACAATCACGCTTCCACGAGCATGCGGCCCTGCATTTCCATGTGCAGGGCATGGCAGAACCATTGACAGTAATAGTACCACACGCCGGCCCGATCTGCCTTGAAGGTGACCGACGATGTGGCCTGGGGACCGACTTCCATGCACACATTGTGTCCCACCACGGTCAGGCCATGGGTCAGATCGACGATATTGTCAATATTGGTGACAATGATCGTGACTTCATCGCCCTTTTTGACGGTAAATTCGGTGATGCTGAAATCCGGGGCATGGCTGAGCATGTACACTTTGACTTTTTTGGTTTTGTCGTCGCGGATCACCTTGCTCTCCTTGCCCAGGACCACGCCATCCTGCTTGGCCATGGCATGCAGGTCGGCGAAGATGGGATCATCCATCTTGTAGACTTCGGCTGGATTGACCTTGGACTTATGGACAATGATGGCATCGTGAGGTTCGGCAAAGGTGGGACCGTCATGGACGAGCTTCATCTGGTCGCCGGAAATGTCGATCAACTGGTCATTTTCCGGTTTCAGGGGACCGACGTTGAGGAACCGGTCCTTGGAAAATTTGCACAGGGCCACCAGCCATTTGCCATCGGCTTCCTTGGTTTCGGCCATGGAGGCGTTGGTGTGGCCAACCTGATAATGCACATCCAGCTTATGCCGGATGGGATTGACCTTTTCGCCTTTGTGCTGCTTGATGGCATCGGCAATGTTCCACTTGACGATCTGGCTGTCCAGAAACACGGAGGTATAGGCATTGCCTTTGCCGTCGAAGGTGGTGTGGAGGGGTCCCAATCCCACCTCGGGATTGGCCACGATGACATCCTTTTCGCCAATCTTGCCCGCGAAGAGTTCATCCACCTTGTCCCACTCAATCACATAGACCGTGGGGGAGAGTTTGCCGCTGACGATCACATATTTGCCATCCGGGGCGGCATTGGCATCGTGCGGGTTGCTGGCAATCGGGATATAACGGGTAAACTGGGATTTGGCCGCTTTGCGACCATCCACCACCGGCACGCCGCCGATCATTTCCACCTTGCCGGCCTTGACGGCTTCTTCAATGGCCTTGATGTTGAAGATTACCACATGGTCAGCCGGAGCGGCGGTCATTTCGGGGGTGGTGACGCCTTCTTCCGAGTTGTAGCAGGTGGAAATGGCATACTTGCCTTTATAGTCGGCATCGCAGTTGTCCAGGTTGCCGCTAACCTTGACCTGCCAGGCCATTTTCATGGTATCGCCGTCCACCGCCGAAAAGATTCCCACATATTTTTTGGGATCTTTCATGTCGCGGCCATCGTTCGGCAGTGGGATGCGCATTTCACTGTTGCAGAAAACGTAGCCGGTTTTGGGATAGCGTTGCAGACGCAGACCGTGGATGGCATGGGCGTTGGGAATTTCCAACACCTTGTCGGTCTTCATGATGTCGATGCGAATACGGGCAATACGGGTATTGGACTTGTCGTTGATGAACAGGTAGCGCCCGTCGTAAGTGCCGTCGGTGTAGGACATGCGGGGATGATGGGTATCGCCATGGTCGTAGGTGACCATGCCCTGTTTTTTCAAAAATTCCTTGGTTTCAGGCGTCAAACCTTCAGAAAGAATTTTCTTGCTTTCATTGGTCAGTCCCCAGCCGGTGGCACTTTCGCGATTGAACACCGGGATGCGCATCAATTCGCGCATGGACGGCAGGCCCAACACCCGCACTTCACCCGAGTGGCCACCACTCCAAAAGCCATAATATTCATCCAATTGCCCAGGAGGAACTTCCCCTTTTTTCTTGTCATCGGCCAGGGCCATCATGGGCAGACCGGCGGCGGTCAGGGCACCCCCGCCCAGCAGTGCCGGTCCTGTGATTCTGGCCAGACCACCAGCGGCGGCGGCCTTGATGGTGTTGCCGAGCATGTCGCGCCGTGTCAAACCCGATTTGTTCTCTTCGGACATTGTTCTCTCCTGTCTTGTTATTTTCTTGTTTGTGAAGAAAGAGTTGATATTGTTTTCAAGTTGATATTGTTCCAATGAACAGACGAACGTTCAGGATACGGATTGGTTATCCGCCGAATTTTTCTGGTTATCCGTCGGATTTTTTCTGGCCAGATTACTTTTCAACTCCTGGCGACGGAGACGTTTTCCTTCGCGCTGGATCAGGGGTGGGCAGCGGGTTTTGTCGGAGTAGATGACCTGACAATCCATGCAATAGAAACACTCATTGGGATTGATATGTCCCTCGGGATGAATGGCCTGGATGTGGCATTCCTGGGCACAAAGTTGACACTCGGATCCGCATTGATGGCGGCGCTTGAGCCATTCAAACATGCGCAGACGGCAGGGAATCGCCAGGGCCGCCCCGAGCGGACAGAGATACCGACAAAAAAAGCGATAGATGACAGCATTGATGGCCAGCAGGCCGACCGCATAGAAGACATATTCCCATTCCCGCTGAAACTTCAACAAGATGGTCGTTTTGAACGGCTCGATTTCGGCATAATGTTCCGCCATGGCCATGGCGTGCAGCGACACGCCAAACAGGGTCAACAGGATCATGTATTTGATGGTCCAGAGGCGTTCATGCCAGCGAAACTTGATGGAAATTTGCCGGACATTCAGCAAGCGGGCACCTTTGTTGATCAACTCCTGCATGGCACCGAAGGGGCAGAGCCAGCCACAAAACGCCCCCCGACCCCAGAAAAGAAGAGAGACAGCCACTCCCACCCAGAGAATGAAAATCAATGGTTCCAGAAGAAAATAGTCCCAACGGAACCCGGTAAACATGGCATTGACGAAGGTCAAGACGTTGACCACCGACAATTGTGCCTGGGTGTAATATCCGATCCAGAAGAGCGAAAAGAACAGAAAACCGTATTTCAGGCGCGAAAAGAGCCGGGGACGTTGCACAATCCACTCCTGGAAAAAAAAGATCCAGGTCAGGATGCCCATGGCCGCGCACAGAATGGCGATGGATCCGGTCCGATCCCGCCAGATTTTTTTCCAGATGGCGGGTTCGGAAGAGAATGTCTCTTCAGGGAATGCCACACCGGTTGTCGATGTCGCACCCGGAGTGGAAGCATGGGTCCCGGAAACGGGGACGGTGGTACGTTTCAGAAAAATTTCCGGCAAGGCATGGTGCAACTGAAAGACGGTGAATTTTTTTTCAATGGCTCCGGTTGCCCGGAAAACCAGCAGGTCGATACGCCACGGTTTGGCGGGATCGAACACGGTTTCTTCGGGAATTTTGAGCAACGCCACCTCGGCAAAGTCCGGGGCATCCGCCGGGGCCAGGGTTCCCAGGCGTCGGTAGTGCTTGTCCCGGAAAATGATGCTGGCATCACCCTGTTGCAATTGGAAGCGATCGAAAATGGCCCCGCGCACGAAGCCGGAACCCCGGAACGAATATTGACCGTTGGCCATGAGGAGGATGGCTTGTTGGTTTGGGGCAAGCCAGTGGATGAGATTGCCATACTCAGCCTCACCGAGGAGATTGCGCCCGATGCTTTCCGGTGTGATGAGGGTGGCATAAAGATCAATGAAGACCGAGTCGGGATCGGGGGCAGGGTCAAAATCGGCCCGCTCGACTTTTTGCCGGGCAAAGGCGGCGTTGACATCGCGATTGGTCAGGAGCAGACGCCGGATGGAACCATCGCCCAACAAGTCATCCCAGGTGCGTGGGGTAAAGGGAGGGGGAGCAAGTTCAATTTTCTCCGCAGTGGTCTGGGATACGGAGAGACCAGCCAGATTGCGGGTCCGCAAAATTTTCATGCCGCCACGCAGGATGCTTTCCCGCACGACGATGGCGGTTACCGTGGCTCCACTGATGGCGTCATAACTGCTGCCGGACCCTTTGGCCAGGGTTTCCTGGACATTCAGCCCATGGTGCCGTTCGACAAAATTGAGCAATTTTTCTTCCGGGATTCCCACGAGCAGGATGGGTTCGTGGTGTTCAATGAGTTTGACGCCGACGATATTGCCTTGCAGGTCAATCCCGGCCACCACGCGGATGGCCTTGCCGCTGTAGCCGATGGAACTCACGGCATCGGCGGTTACAAACGCATAGCCGAGGAGTTTATCTCCCTTGTAGGCGGCTACGGCGGGTGGATCTCCCTCTTTGGGGCCAAACCGGTCAGCGCCGGGGAAGACCTCGGACCATTGAAAATCCACCAGGTAGGCACCAAAAGACCGGGCCTGGACTACATCGCTCGACAACATGATAAAAATAAACAGAAACACCAAAAAAATACATCGATGAGAAAACAACCTGCCAGGGGGAGTGATTTGGCATGGAATAAACCATGTTCGCATTGTTGCCTCTTTGTTTATTATTATTGGTGACCATGGTTCATGAAGGTCCATCAACAGCACCTGTAAACAGCCACCCTGTTCTCATGCCTTCCAGACCAGTCATCCTGCTCTCAGGCTCTCTGGAGCAACATGTCACAAACTTCGGGATATCATGACGAGGAAGCGAATAAATACATTTGATCCAGATCAAGAAAAATAAATTATTTTTGATTGCACGACCGGATCGGGCAGGAGTCAATGATCGATCCAGCCCCGCAAAATCGGTGCGAGTGTCGTGGCTATCCATCCAAGATTACGGCCTCGCCCCTTCCGAATCTCTTCCCGTATCTTGCCTTTCAGACGTTCCACATTTCTGGACGCCACCTTCAGACACCAATACCCGTTCGTCCCCGATTTTTTGTGCCAGCCGCGACATTCAGTATGTCGAGATTGACACCTGCCTGGCGCACCAAACAAAAACGGCCACCTTGCGAGTGGCCGTCATTGTTTGTTTTTATTGGTGAGCCGTGCTGGAGTCGAACCAGCGACCCACAGATTAAAAGTCTCAAGGTTGCATGATGCCCGCTGATAATTAATCGTAACTATTGCTTGACAATACATTGGATTCCTGCCATCTTCTCATCACTGTTGCTACCCGAAAATAACCCGAAATCCACGCCAAAAGTAGCAACAGGGTAGCAACGGGGTAGCAACAGGGTAGCAACCATGAGAGGATGAAATGGGCGAGAAAAAATTTAATTTCACCAAGAAGACCCTTGAGGCACTGGAGCCATCCGCTACCGGTGCAGTCTACTACCATGACACAGGCGTGAAGGGGTTGACCCTGCGGGTGACTGCTGGTGGTGCCAAGACGTTCGTTCTGTATCGCAAAATCAATGGCAGGCCAGAACGGATCACCCTTGGCCGATTTCCAGATATGACGATTGAACAAGCCAGGGGACGGGCATCCCAAGCCAATGCGGCTATTGCATCTGGGGAAAACCCGGCTGATGTGACCAGGGAGGCAAAAAGGGAATTGACCCTGGAGGAATTGTTCCAGGCATTCCTGACGCGCTATGCCAAAGCCCACAAACGGTCATGGCAGGGAGACCAGGAGCAGTTCGACCGATACCTTACCCATTGGAAAAATCGAAAACTGACAGCAATCAAGAGGGAAGACGTGCAAGCCCTTCATGCCCGCATTGGCCAAGAGAACGGGCCATATGCAGCAAACCGACTTGTGGCGTTGTTGTCTGCCATGTTCGGCAAAGCGGTGGAATGGGGTTTGTGGAGCGGTGGCAATCCCACTGTGGGCATAACCAAGTTCAAAGAAAAAAGCCGGGAACGGTTTCTCCAGGGTGATGAGCTTCCCCGTTTCTTCAAGGCCGTGGCTGAGGAGCCAAATGAAACGGCCAGAGATTATTTTTTAGTCTCTCTCCTCACTGGGGCAAGACGGGCCAACGTCCAGGCCATGCGGTGGGACCAAATATCTTTTGAACGTTCCGAATGGCGGATTGTTGACACCAAGAATGGCGACCCGATCACCATCCCCCTGGTTGGCCATGTGGTGGATATTCTCAAGACCAGAAAAGATGCCTCCCAGGGCAATGAATGGGTTTTTCCAGGGCATGGGGTCACGGGTCACCTTGTCGAGCCTAAAACCGCATGGGCAAGGATTCTGGAACGGGCAGGGATTGAGGATTTGAGGATTCATGATCTACGCCGTTCCCTTGGATCATGGCAGGCCATGACCGGGGCCAGTTTGGCAATCATCGGCAAGAGTCTGGGCCACAAGAACGTTACCACCACGATGATTTATTCCAGGCTGAACATCGACCCGGTAAGGGCATCCGTGGGAACCGCAGTTGATGCCATGCTGAAAGCCGGTGGCATTGGTGGCGGGAAGGCTGAGAACGTGATTCCACTGCGGCGGGAAGGTTGACCCGTCATCGAATGCCCGGCCTACGTCGGCCAACGGAAAAGGGGAATCCTTTCACCCCCTGGCCGGGCTACTTCACGAAAGGTCGCTTGGAAAGGAAGCGTTCATGCTGAACAAATGGATGGATTACGTTACGGTTTTGGATGCTGCTTGGCTTCTGGCAGGAATGGATCCTGATGAACACTACCGTGAAAGTACACCACAACCGAAACTCGTATACGAAATCCGTGCAAAGCTATTTAAGGCTGTCGGACTTGTATTCAGAAAAGAGTACAACGAAAAAGATAAATCAGACTTCTACAGTAGAGAGATATCAGCGGAGTCAGCAAGGGCCTGGGGAGCAGAACACGGGCTCCACCAATGGGGACCGGCCAC
>JADGCO010000066.1 GCA_015228935.1 Magnetococcales bacterium
CTTAACCAAAAGATGGAATTGTCGGATTTCAACTGAGGCAAAACACACGCTCCTCCTCATAAGCCGCCAGCCCCGCAATCTCCCGCCCCTGGGCCAGCTTGTGCAGCAGGGGGGCAAGTTCGAATTTGGTGCGCATGTTACACATCCTCAATCTTGAATTCGCTATACCCTTCGTAGTAATAGCTGATATCAATACCCTTCATAAACACGGCGCGGTCGTCGATTTGGTCGGTGAGCGCGGGTTGTAGAAGGTGCTTGATCTCGACATCTTTCACCACGCTGCGCTCCATTGCCGACAGGTAATCGGATTTATCCACTGCATTCCAATCGATGACGCGCTTGATCTCTTTTTTTAAAATCAAATCCAACCATATTCTGGTGGCGCGACCATTGCCTTCACGAAAAGGGTGGGCAATATTCATTTCGACGTATTTTTCCATGATCTCGTTGAAGCTGCCTTGCGGCATTTTGCTGATGTGCGCCAAAGACGTCTCCAGATACATCAGCGGCACAAAGCGAAAATTGCCTTTGGCGATATTGACATCGCGCAGTTGTCCTGCAAAATCATCAATGTCACCAAACAAACAAGCATGAATCTGCGCCAATCCCTTGAATGTGCCGACTTCCATGCGGTCGAATTCCCCGCTTTCAAATAGTTGCCTGGCTTTTTGTTTGCTGATTTTCTCTTCTGTTTTTTGCTTATTCATACGCCGCCAATCCCGAAATTTCGCGCCCTTGCGCCCGTTTTTTTAACAGCGGCAGCAGGTCTGCCATCAAGGCCAGTTCGGCTTTTGTGCGCTCCTTCCAGCCCAGTTCGCGAGGCGCGAACAGGTCGCTGAGTTGTTCGCCGTCGAAAATCATGCGGCGCAGGATGGCATCGACAAAGTTTTGCAATGCTGTACCTGGCAGTTGATGTTGGGTGGCCATGTCGTTCATGACTTGAGCGGCTTTGGCGGCTTTAAAGGCGTCGAAACCGGCGCGGATCTCTTTTTCATTCAACACTTCGCCCGCTTTGAGTTGCTGGATGTAGTCGGCAATGTCGTCGCGCTCGTCCAGAAACCTGGCATCCGACTGGATGAGGCCGATCAACTGCTCACGGTTCATGGTGCGTCTGCCGGGCTGGGTCAAACGGGCAATCAGGCCCATGATGTAGTCATAATCAATGATGGCACTGGCAAAAAGCACGAACTCGAAATCAAGCTGCTGCACTTCGGGGACAGTGTCGCCCTTGTCCTGCTTTTTCTTGAGTTGGCGGGCAGTTTCCAGGTACTGGGCGCGGAAGCTCTGCAAGGCATCGGGCGGGACGATGGCGTCGATCTGCTGTTTCTGTTCCTCAGAGAGATCGGTGTACTGGTCGAGCTGGGTCTTGAGACGCTGCACCTCTTTGAACAGGTTGACAAACTGACTGCGCGCCGCATCGCCCTTGAGGTTGACCACCTCTTCGGGCCTGGCTTCCAGGCCTTGCGAACGCAGAAAATCTTCCAGTCGCTGCGTGGTGGCCTGGAACTTGTCGATGACCTTGGGCGCGGCATCCACCAGCCAGATTTCGCGCGGGTTGTCGATTTTTTCGCCAGAAAAGAGGGCAATGGCCTCTTCCACCGGCGCTTGCTGCTGGCGGAAGTCGAGAATATTGCCGTAGGGCTTGCTGTCGTTAAGCACGCGGTTGGTGCGCGAGAAGGCTTGAATCAGGCCGTGGTGCTTGAGATTTTTATCGACGTACAGGGTGTTGAGGTATTTGGAGTCAAAACCGGTGAGCAGCATGTCCACCACGATGACGATATCGATCTTCTGCGCGTGAGGCAGGTCGGCATTGGAATATTGCTGGTCTTTGATGCGTTTTTGCACGTCCTGGTAATACAGATCGAAATCGGCCAAACGGTGGTTGGTGCCGTAGCGGGTATTGTATTCGGCGATGATGCGGGTGAGCGCGGCCTTCTTGCCCTCCGGATCCTGTTCATTATCGTTTTTTTCCTGCGGCAGGTCTTCCTGGATCTGCGCCACATCCTTGTTGCCTTCGGCGGGCGGCGAAAAAACGCAGGCGATGTGCAGCGGTGGGAATTCCGGGTCCTCAGCCTGCCGGTCGGCCTGCATCCGCTGGAACATAGCGAAGTAGGCGATGGCGTCGTTGATGCTGGCAGTGGCCAGCACGGCGTTGAACTTGCGGCCACTGGTGGCGGCGTCGTGCTTGGCAAGAATGGTTTCGATCACCTTTTCCTTGGCCAGGGCTTCACTGGGCCTGGGCGGGTTGTTGCCCTCGGGCTTGTAGTAATCGATATGAAAGCGCAGGACGTTGCGGTCTTCGATGGCGTGGGTGATGGTGTACTGGTGCAGACAACGCTGGAACAGGTCGTCCGTGGTGCGGTAGCTGGCCTCCTGGCCTTCAATTTGCTGACGGCTCGCGTTGGCCTCAAAGATGGGCGTGCCGGTGAAACCAAAGAGCTGGGCGTTGGGAAAGAACGCCTTGATGGCCTTGTGGTTCTCGCCAAACTGGGAGCGGTGGCATTCGTCGAAAATGAAGACCAGGCGCTGGCCGCGCAGCGGCTCCAGGCGCACCACATAGTTGCGCCTGTTCGTGCCATCGAGCGCCAGGCCAAGCTTCTGGATCGTGGTGACAATGACCTTGTCGGCATAGTCGTCCGAGAGCAGGCGGCGCACCAGGGTTTCGGTGTTGGTGTTCTCTTCGACGCACCCTTCCTGGAAGCGATTGAACTCCTCGCGGGTCTGGCGGTCAAGATCCTTGCGGTCCACCACGAACAGACATTTGTCGATGTCCGGGTTGTCCTTGAGCAGCGTGGCGGCCTTGAACGAGGTGAGCGTCTTGCCGCTGCCGGTGGTGTGCCAGATATAGCCGTTTCCGCAGTTTTGGTGGATACAGTCCACAATGGCACTCACAGCATAGATCTGGTAGGGCCGCATGATCACCAGCTTCTGCTCGCTGGCCACCAGCACCATGTAGCGACTGACCATTTCACCCAGGGTGCATTTGGCGAGGAACTTCCCGGCAAAGGCATCGAGGTGGACGATTTTCTTGTTGTCTGGATCCGCGAACTGATAAACGGGCAGAAAGCGCTCGTCGGCGTTGAAACTGAAGTGCCGGGCGTTGTTGTTGGCGAAGTACCAGGTATCGGTGCGGTTGCTGACGATGAAAATCTGGATGAAACACAACAACGTGTTGCCATAGCCGTTACCGGGATCGTTCTTGTAATCGATGATTTGCTGCATGGCGCGGCGCGGGCTGACAGAGAAGGATTTCATCTCGATCTGCACCACCGGCACGCCATTGATGAGCAGCACCACGTCGTAGCGGTGGTGGCTGCTGTGGTTGTTGATGCGCAACTGGTTGACCACCTCGAAGTCGTTTTTGCACCAATCCTTGATGTTGACGAGCGTGTAATTGAGCGGGGTACCGTCGTCACGTTCGAAGGCGTTGATGCTGCGCAGCCTCCGGGCGGCATGAAAGACGTCGGGCGTGGTGATGCTGTCCAGGAGGCGCACGCATTCGCCATCCGTGAGCCTGACCCGGTTGAGGGCCTCGAACTTGACGCGAAAGTTGGCCTCCAGCGCGGCGCGGTCGCGAATGTCGGGACGAGCGGTGTATTTAAGCTCGCCCAACTGGCCGATGAGATCCTGCTCGATTTGGCGTTCCACTGTCGTCATCAATCCAGCCTCAAGACGCCGCACGGATTGCCCAGGTGGTCACGAGGGCAAAAAAGCCCGGACACCGTTCATGAACACCTCCCAAAGGGGGATTGTTCAATTCGAACCAACCGGGGGAAGTGCGATGGGATTCTCCAGAACCGGACCTGAAGCCCCTTTGTTTGTCGGCTCTGGATCGGGTTCCTGGGCGGTTGGTTCGGTGGCATGGGCCGCTGGTGCTGTTGCCGGTCCGGTGCGCACCGGTGCCGAGCGACCGGTGATCAATTCGGCACCCGGAGAAGCCAGCAGGGGTGACGATTGGCCAAGAAGCCGGCTTTGCGACTCCGCCTGCAGGGAATCCTGGATGCGATCATCAATCAACAATCTGGCCTTTTCAAGCAATTCGGCCCTGGTTGGGGTGTGATCCACCGGTTTTTTGGCAAAAAAAAGCAGATAGGCACCGGCAGCCAACCCCAAAACCCCGACCCCGATCAGGGGCAAAAGCAGCTTGTTGCCTTTGGCAGGTTCCTCACCTTCCTTTTCCTTGCCGGAGCCTCTTTCAGGGGCCGCATCCCTGTCTGCGGGACCTGCCCTGGTTTTGCCGTCATCGTCGTCGTCTTTTGCCATATTATTTCTCTGTTGGGCACATTCAGCGTAACTATGTCAGATCCCCCCATTAAAAAACGTTCGAAAAACTGGGAAGGAGGTCTCCGCTCGCCAACGGGCAGGGTGGGCGCGAGGGCGAACGAGCCATTCTACTACAAAATCCGGTCACCCGCTGGCAAGGTATGCCAAATGGCAGATCGAACCATGCCGTTGGCAAAGGCCAGGGTTTGTCCCGGTCCCATGCCTGTGGCTTCCAGAAGACCAACCTGGATCAGGCGGGAGATGGCCGCCCTGGTCTGGGTTGGGTCGGCATGCAACTCCAGGGCAAGGAGTTGTTTCTGGGTGACCTTTCCCCCGGCGGCAATGGCCCGGGCCGTGCGCCAGTCAATGCCGGCAGCCTGGAGCCGTTCCAGAATCAACCCCTGCAAGGCGGGAGGAAACAGTCGATTTTCATCAAAATTGTCGCTGGTAACCGGCTCGGGAAGCTGGCGCAGATGGGCGGCCATTTCCACGGCAAACAGAGGCACGCCCCGACACCAGCGGGCCAGACGAAAGAGAATCTCATGTGCAGGTGGCTGTTCCGGCAACGACAGGCGCAACAAATCGGCCAGAAAACGGGTGGAGAGTTTGGGCAAAGAAAGGGGATCCATGCCGGTGGCAACCGACATCTGCCGCAGTTCCGCCTTGCGTCCGGCTCCGAGCAGCCAGACAGAGGTATTGTTGAGTCGCTCCACCAGCAGGGGCAGAAGAGTGCGCGTGGCCGGATCCGCCCATTGCAGGTTGTCCAACAGGACAATCGTGCTGCTGGCCGGGTTGTGCAGGATACCGGCCAGGAATTCGGCAGCCGCCTCGATCCGGGCTTTGACCGGTTTGGCCGTAAAGTCCGGATCGGCGGTCATGTGCAGATCAAGCAGGGCATGCCCTGGACGTACAAGTGGATCTGCCAGGGTATTGATCCATTGCCGCACCTGTTCATGCCGCACCCTGGAACCCGGACCAGACGTGGCACAACCTGCCAACGTTTCCAGGATGGGCAGGAAAGGGTGCAGGGGAAAGTGGTGCGCCGCCGGACGACAGAGACCCGCCAACCAGCGTACAGAGGGTGTTGCGGAACACTCGTCCCGAAACCTGTCGATCAACCGGGTTTTGCCAAATCCCGCCTCCCCCATGACCACCAGGGCACGACTTTTTCCCTCCAGCAGAAGATTTTTCCGGTCGTGCAGAACTCTCAGTTCGGTCGTGCGACCCAGAAAAGGCAAAACCGGTGGCATCGGCGTCATGAGACCATCTTCCGGCAGCAGCAGGGGAATCCGACCATAGCGGCCAGCCAGGGTTTGCAGGGCAAGACGTGTCGCCGGATCGACACAGGGCGCACGCCATTCCTGACAGGATTCCGGTGGCGTCGCACAGTTTTGCACGAGCATGGCCCCATGCAGGGTGGTTTTGTCGCCGTCCGTGTTGACCACCAGATCACCGGTCAATAGACAAACCCGGACGGGAAATTCCATGACATCCAGTTCGTCCTGCCAGATACGCCGGGTACGGTCGAAGATGCGTGCGCCGCAACAGGCAGCCCGTTCGGGATCATCCTCCCGGAGATGCGGTACGCCGAACAACAGCAGCAACCCGTCCGGCAAACCCTGCACCATCCCCTCGAACCGGCGCGACTCCTGCTGACAAATTTCCCGAAACAGATGCTGGAAACGGGCAAAACCGCGACTGCCCAGCAGGTTGACCAGGGTTTCGGATGCCTCGACCACCACCTTGAGGAGCGTGACGGGGCGCATCGCTGCCGTAAATCTGGGAAAAACCATCTCTTTTGGCTGAGACTTGTTGCGGGTTCCGACATTTTTTTCCGGATCGGCGGGCAGGAACAGGGATCCGGCTTCGGCTCGCCGTCCCACTTCGGCGGCCATGGTGCGGTTGGTGACCTTCAGGCGTCGATACACCTCCAACAGGTGTTGCTTGACCGTTCCTTCGGTAATGTTCAGTTCACGCGCCACCTCCTTGTTGCTGCGGCCCAGTTGCACGAGACGCAATATCTGGCTCTGTCGCCCGGTCAGGGGAGTGGTGGAAGAGGCAGGTGGGCACATGACAACCTCGAAAAAAAACCAGGAACAAAGAGGGAATCAGGATGAGCCGGCCACGGTGGCAGACAGGGGACTCAACAGCGGCTTCAGAAGATACTCCAGCAGAGACCGGTTGCCAGTGATGATCTCCGCATCCGCCCCCATGCCGGGCAGGATTTTATAGTGTTGTCCGGCATGGCTCACGGTACGGCTTTTGGGCTGCACAGTCCCTTTGTAGTAGACCTGCTTCTCCGCGTCCATGTAGGTGAATGGTGAAATGGCCACCAGACCACCGGCCACGGAACCATAACGCGCAAAATCAAAGCTCGTTACCCGGATCACGACCTCCTGACCGGGATGAACGAAGCCGATATCCCTGGTGGAAATATTCAAATCCAGGATGAGGTCATCGTTGTCCGGAATGACCTGAAGCACCAGGTCCCCCACCCCGACCACGGCCCCGATGGAACGAAAGCGCAGATTTTGAATCCGCCCCCGGATCGGTGAACGCACTTCCAGACGTTGCTGGCGATCCGCCAGCCTGGCCAGCAATTCCCGTGTCTGGGCAATGTCGCTGTTGACATTGCTCAGCTCCTGGCTGGCCTGTGTCGTGATATCATCCTCGAAAGCCTTGCGTTTCAGGACAACCTCCTGCAAGGCGGAACGGGCCTTGCCGAGTCGCACCTCCAGGGAACGAATTTCGCCTGTACTCGTCAACAGGGTGCGCTTGGCTTCCAGTTGCGTCATGCGGGAGACCAGGTTTTTTTCGGCCAGTTTCTCCTGCAAGGTGAGCAGGGATTCATTGACGCCGGACCGGTTGCGGGCACTCTTGATCTCTTCCTGGATCTGGGCGATTTCAGAGCGTTTTTGTTCTTCCTGGGTGGTAAACACCCAATGCCCGGCCTGGCGGGACTGGTTCTGGACCCGCAACAGGGCGCTCTGATCTTCCAGTAGATCCTTGTATTTTGGATCGATGGCGGAAAAGTCCGCCGGTGTTCCGTTCAGATAGGCCAGCAGGCGGGCAGAGCGGGCCAGCAGGCCGGCCAGACGCCGTTCGGTCTGTTCCTGATTGGTACTCGTGGTGGCATTTTTCAGCCGCAGAAGCAGCGCCCCCTTATCCACCAGATCCCCTTCCCGGACCGGAATCTCCTCGATGATGCCACCTTCGGAGGGTTGCACCTTGTGGACATGGCTCTGGGGACGGAACTGGCCGTGCGCCACCACGGCCTCGTTGACCTTGACACGGGAGGCCAGCACGATGGCCAGAATGAAAATGGTCACACTGCCCAGCAGGGCCAGGCGAAAATTCCAGCCAAAGCCACTCTCTTCGAGGATCAAGGCCTCGGAAAGATAGCGGGTCAGCCTGTTTTTGGCCAGGCGGTCAGACAAACCCATTGGGCAATACCTTTCTCACTTCATCCGGAGTTCCGGCGGCCCGCAGATAGCCCCCATCCATGTAGAGGACCTGATCGGCGATGTTCAGGTGGCTGGGACGGTGCGTGACGATGAATATCGTACTTTTGCCGCGCAGATTATTCACCATTTCCAGAAACAGCCGCTCGCTTTCGGCATCCAGATTGTTGGCCGGTTCATCGTAGAGCATGATGGATTGACTCTTGAGATAGACCCGGGCCAGCGACAAACGTTGTCTGAACCCCGAGGAGAGCATGCCACCGCCGCTCTCCTGCAAGCGGGTGTTGAATTTTTCCGGCAGACGGTTGATTTCTTCGAGCAGACCGGCCCGGGCGGCGGCGGCCTGGAGTTCGGCATCGCTGGCATCGGGATTGACCAGGCGCATGTTTTGCGCCACAGAGCCAAAAAAAATGTCGCAGGTCTGGGGAAGGTAGCTGATCCCCTGCCGCAGCTCCAGGGGATCGGTCTGGCGAATGTCGCCATTGTCGATCAGAATGCTGCCGGCCTGGGGGGTATAGAGTCCGAGGATCATTTTGAGCAGGGTGGATTTTCCGGAACCGTTGGCACCGATCACCGCCACCACCGAGCCGGGCGGGGTGCGGAACGTGATGCCGATCAGGGCCGGGTCGGCATCGTTGCGATACCGGAAGGAGACCCGGTTGAACACCACTTCGCCCCGGAATTGCCTCCCCATGGGGGCGATGGCCCCGATCTCCCGTTCGCCCTTGATTTCCATCAGGCGATCCGTCTGGGTCATGCTGCTGAAGACCTGCACCATTTTGGCGATGCCGAGAAAGGTGGTCTGCACGGGGCCGAAGATGCGCCAGGTGAGGAGCATGGCGGCCATGACGGCACCGCTCGTGAGTCTGCCTTCCATGACCCCTTCCGCCGTCAGGCTCATGACGCCCAGGGCGGTGGCCATGGTGAGGGTCTGGGAGACGGTTCCCAGCAGCGAGGTGATCCGGTTGAGGCGAAAGACGGCCAGGGTGGCCTTGCCGGAGAGATCCCGATACCGGTCATACCACACCTCCTGGGCATGCACGCCCTGAATGGTCGCCAACCGGTCCAGGGCCTCGGTAAGAAAGGCCTGACGGTGGGCACCCAGCCGGGTCGAAATACCGGAACGATGGCGCATGATGGGAAACATGATCACCCCGAACAGCACAAACCCGGCAATCAACAACAGCATGAAAAAGATGACCGACGGATTGATGATGCCCAGAACGATGAGATAAAAGAGGGAGGTGGGGGCGTCGTAATAGAGATAGGCCAGGGGGCCGGTCAACATTTCCCGGATCACCTCCAGGGTGCGGACCCGGGCGACCTGGACCCCCACGGAAACCCGCTCGGTATAGGCAGCCGGCAGCGCCAGGATGCGATCCAGGATGCCACTGCTGAGGGAACGTTCCGCCTTGGCCCCGATATAGGCCATGAGCCGCACCCGCTGCACCCGCACCGTGACATCGACCAGCAGGGCCATCAGGAGACCGGCCAGCAATACCAGGGCCATGGAGTGGGCACCGCTCGGAATGATCTGGCTGTAGATGACCATCACGAACAGCGGCGTCATCGAACCCATGATGTTGCCGATGATGGTGATTCCCATGATGGTCCAGATCAGGGGCCGGAACCGATCCAATTGTCTGCGGACCCAGCTTTTGACGGGGGTGGCATCGGCACCGGGCAGGGAAAACAGATAGGCCCGTCCCGCTCCCAGATCCTGGACGGATTTTTTGGCACCATCCTCGCCATCGATGACCGACACGGTACCGTCGGCATTCCGTCCCAGAGCCACGACCACCCGGCCCTTGTTTGACACAAACAGGAACGGCATCAGGCGTTCATCGATGGCTTCGAGAGTGCCACGGGCCTCCCGGTAGACATAATGCAGGTTGGCCATGATGCTGCACAGGTCGGTCAAATCCAGACGCTCGGAAAGATGCGGCACCGATTCTGCCAGTTGCCTGGCCGTTCCCTTCCAGGCCATGGCACTCAACAGTCCCTTGAGACAACGGGAAAACGGCGTTTGCACATGAAGCTGTTCCAAAAACGCCTGCCATTGTTCTTCCTGGGAGAGGGAGCGTCTTTTTTCCAGCAGGGCCAACACCTGGCCACTCTCGGCACTTTGGCCAGGGTCGGATGTCGAATCCGCCGATTGTTCTGCCAGAGGTGGTGAGCGTTTTTCCACCTTGAAGGCATCCATCATGTCATCCAGCAATTCCAACTCGCCCGCATGCAGACGAAAAACCCGGTCTGCCATGCGCAACAGGGAGGGACGCTGGGAAATCAGGACGATGGTACACTCCCCTTTCAAATTTTCCAGACAGGAGCGCAACAGATTGTCGCCGGCGGAATCAATGGCCATGTTTGCTTCATCGAAGAGCAGAATTTTGGGTTGCATGGTCAGGATGCGGGCGATGGCGATGCGTTGTTGCACGCCGGCGGGAAGGGTATCCGGGGCACCGTCGCCCACCATGGTATGATATCCCCTGGGCATGCGGGCCACGATGGCATCGAGTCCCAGTCGAGCCGCCATGGTCAGGGCCAGGGCCTGCCGGGAATCATCGAACATGGTCAAATTTTGCAGGATCGTACCGCTGAACAGCACCCCTTTCTGGGGTATGTAGCCGATTTGCCGGAATAAATGTTGCGGCAAGGTGGGCACCTCCTGGCCATCCACCAGGACCGAACCCTCGGTGGCCCGCATCATGCCGGTAACGAGTTTCAGGAGTGTGGTTTTGCCGCTGCCGCTGTCGCCCACGATGCCGATGCATTCGCCGGGATCGATCAGCAGGGAAAGATGGCGCAGAATGGTTGTGTTGTGAACAGGGGGAGGAGGTTCTCCGGGTTTGTGCCAGCCTGGTTTGCCGACCACGACCACCGATACGTCATGCAACTCGATGGATCCATTGAGTTGCTCGCTGGCATCTGCCAGGACCGGATTTTCCCGTTGTCGCATGGTCAGGAGGTCACGCACCTCCTGGCGTGCCATGCGGATGGCCTGCAAACGGGTCCAGCCGGAGACCAGGGCCTGAATCGGCTGCAAGGATCGCCCGGCCAGCAGCATGCAGGCTGCCAGGCCGCCGGTGGTCAGATCGCCATTCATGACCTTGATGGCTCCCAGGGCGATCACCACCGCCGTCATGCCCTGTGAAGTGAACGAGGAGAGCGCCGGCATGATGGCACCCAGAAAAATCAGGTCATAGGTTTGCCGCAACCCCTTGATCAACAGCATTTCATGACGGCGCAACAACAGCGCCTCCATGGCGAGGGCCTTGACCGAATGGATGCGATTCAGGGTTTCGGTGATAAAACTGAAGCGCCGTTGCTTTTGTTCCATGTCCTGTCTGAGGGTTCGTTTCAGGTTCAGTCCGACATACGCTGACGGCACGCCGATCAGGACCAACGCTCCCAGGGGTACCAGGACCAGGTTGCCAGCTAGTTGGTAGATGAAAAACAGGTACATGAACAGAAAGGGAACATCAAACAGCGCCAGCAGGGCCTGTCCCGAGTGGAGTTCTCCCAACTGGTTGATGGCATTCATGCGTTCCATGAATATGCTGCCATCGGTGCGTTCGATGGCATCGGGCGCGGCATGCAGCAGGCGATGAAACGATTGGCAACTGACCCGATGCTCGAAGCGTGCCCCCATCCAGCCCATGAAATAGTCCCGCACCGAGCGCAGGGCCGCCTCGACCAGCAGGGCAACCAGTACCCCAGCCACAAGCAGGGAGAGGGTTTGCGTGGCATGGTTGGGGAGAATGCGATTGTAAACCTGGACCAGGACCAGGGGGACCAGCAATCCCAGCAGGTTGATCATGAAGGAGGTCAGACCCGGCACCCACAACGTGGCGAGGGACTCCATCTCCAGGCCTGTTTCCCGGGTGGATTGATTCATGGCATACCAAACCCCGAATATGAGCCAGGCAAACACATCGACAGCAAGGACCCGCCAATCCGGTCACTGTCGTGACGGCGAGGATTGACTGTCCTGGGATCTTATCCTGATTGCACAGCGACGGGAATACCATGCAGATTATATGCCGCAAAAAGATCGGCCAGAAAAACGGACCGCTGTGAGGAAACAGGGCGTGTTTCCTCACGACGGCATTCATCCCTGACGCGGTCGGTTTTGCATGCCGTTATTTTGCATCCCGTACCGGCCAAACATATTTGGCATCCACATTCAACATCATTTGATCGATTTCTCCTGATGAAAAATCAATGAAGACGGACTGGGTATAAGCTGACAAGGAAAGCGTGGTACTGGACCAATATATTCCGCTTTGAACAGAAGAAAACGGATGATTGGCGGGCAATGCGGGAGATAGGCGGCTCATGTCAAGCAGGCTTTTCAATTCAATAACATTCGGCATACGCCAATCGCCAACCACTGAATTATCCTTCAGTCCACAACCTCCCTGGGCCAGACTGTTTGCAGCCAGGAGTGCATCCCTCCATCCAAGGCCGCCAAAGCAGTTGGCATTTTTCAACCAGACCAGACCGGTCAATTTGTCGTTAATCGTGCCATTACCGTTATCGACGAAGCGCGTCGTTCCTGCCGGGAGGGTAAATCCTTTTTGCAGATCTCCGTCATCGCCAGTGGTATAAGATTTTGTTTGACCAGTTTTCAAAACTGGAGCCACTGCACCAGATGACGAATCGTTTCCGCCGCCGCGCACCGGCCAACCATAGTTTGGTACGGACTTGATGTCAATATTGGTTGCTATGGAAGATGTTCTGATTTCAAAGCTAAGTTGCAAACCCTTTGAATTGAATTTATCATAATCTGTTGATGTGCTTGTAGAATAAAATGATTTGACATTTGTAAACGGATGATCCGGTGGCAATGCGTTCTGAATTGATCCAGAACGGCTGTATTCAAACAAACTCTCCATTTCAAAACGGTTCGGGATACGCCAATCCCCGGCTGTCGAACCGTCGCTCAGACCACAAGACCCATTGGCAACGGTTTTGGAGGCAGCCATCATGTCAAGCCATGTCAAGGATGGCAGACAACCGGCATTTTTCAACCAGATCAGACCGGTCAATCTGTCAGTAATCGTGCCATTGCCATGATCCATGAAACGTGGTTTGGGCCATGCCACGCCCAGTTGGAGAGTTCCATCATCTCTTGTCCCATATGAATAATATTGACCGGTCTTCGGAAGTATTTTTGATCCGACCAACGCGCTTGCAAAGGTGGTCGTGCCCAACGGCGTGACCATGTCATTGCTGATCAGGCCATTGCTGACCAAGTAATTTTCCATGGCGGTTTTGGCTTCGGTTTGACTGGGCAGATAAGTTTGATAGGAATAACTTGCAGTGGTGGCTGACAACAGGTTGGAGGCATTGGCAGCAAAGCTTGCGTCTTTGAAGGAGAAATTTTGTATCAGGTTTCCCGCCAGAATATCGGAACTTTTAAATCTGTCATGAATCATGGCCGGTATTTTGATCTTGTTGTCATATTTATTGTCATCCAGCCCCTGGATGAGTCTGGCAATATTGACCACCTCGATGGATCCAGACGTGCCATTGGGTACCAGGTTGATAGGCGTCAAAACAGTGGCACCAGCCGCACTGCCCAACGTAATTTCACCAATCTTGAAAGTGACCATTTCTCCCAGATTGTATTGAAATTCACCCTTGCTGCTGGTAAAGCCTGACAATGTCGGAGTCGAGTAGGCCAGACCTTCTACCGGTGAGTCCACGAAAGTGCCAGTTTGAACGGCAGGAACCGCTACGTTGCCTGCTCCTCCAGACGGAACCGCCGCTGGTGCCGCCGCTGGTGCCGCCGCTGGTGCCGCCGCTGGAGCTGCTGCTGCCCCTCCAGCCCCGGCAGCAGCATTATTGGTACTGTCGCCACTACTCCCGCCTCCCCCTCCCCCGCCACAACCGCCACCATGAATCATGCAAGCAATTGCCAACAACAATATGGATTTGCTGTTATTCATCCTGTTTCACTCCTCACGTTGGTCATAAACTGACCCGAACTTCAGCAATTCATATGCCACTTTCAATTATTAATAAAATTTAAGGCATGCACCCGCACCCCAAAATCCCTAATCCGGAAAACAATCCGAACAGGGTCGGATGGGGCCAGGCAGATTCATAAAACATTCAGATGGAGTGACACGTCTGGATAGGGCTGTTGGATGGTTGCATCCAGGACTGCCGACAGATCATTGGCCACGGCATGCACAAGGGATGGTATGGCAGCGGCAGTCGATGGTGTCTGGGCAGGTTCAGATTCTGCTGTCAATACACGGTTACAGGTGGCCAGTCCGGCGGCAGAACTCTGACGCATCCAGGTTTTGGATTGCTCTGTATCCGATGGAATGCCAACCCCGAAATGCCACAAGGTGCCTGCCCAACACAGCCCAAAATCCAGATTTTTCTCGGCTGCTTTTCTGGCCCAATGCGCGGCCAGGGGAAGTTCTTGATGCCCACCCTTGCCGGCAAAAAGATAAAGGGAGAGTTTCACCATGGCACGTGCCTCTCCGGCCTCGGCTCCCAGCAAAAACCAGGCACGGGCCTTTTGTAAATCTTTTTTGACACCCATCCCCTCCTGATACAGGATGCCAGACAAATACATGGCACTCGTCTCCCCGGCCTGGGCTGCCTGGCGCAACAATTTTACGGCCTGTTGCGGATCAGCGGCCACCCCCTCACCACGCAAATACATCAGCCCGAGGGTGGTCTGGGCCAGGGCATAGTTTTTTGCCGACCGGTGATACCAGGAGAGCGCCTGGGCCATATCGGGTTTGGCGTCGATAAAACCACCCCGATAAAGTTGGCCCATGGCAAACTGGGCATAGGCATCCCCTTGATTGGCTGCTTCTCGAAACAAAGCCATGGCTTTATTTTTGTCAGGAAGCATATCTGGTATTCCAGACCAGTAGAGCGTTGCCAACAGGTATTTTTCACTTCTGGCAAGTTTCGTTTCACTTGCGCTTGACAGTTCCAGCCAGTGCCTGGCTTGATCCAGATCGCGAGGATAACCGCCTTTTCCATAATAATAGAACTTACCAAGCTGGGCCGCAGCACCATGATCACCACCATGGAAAGCCTTTTCCAACCAATATCTGGAAAGTTCAAGATTCAGGGGAATCGGATCACTCTTGAATATGTCACCGGCATAATACGCTCCCAGAATTCCTTGCGCTGTAAAATGTTCGCCTTCTGCTGCTATTTTTAGATAATACAAAATTTTTTCAGGATCATGCGCCAGGGTGCTTTTTCGGGCATGGGCAAAAGCCAGAAGGAAAGCAGCCCTTACTTCATTGGCCTGCATGGCCTTTTCTTCCCATTCATTTGCCAGTTTTTCGTCTTTGGGTAAACCCCAACCATGATGGCGAAAAGAGGCAAGAGTAACCATGATTTCCCAATTGCCAGGGTCCAACACCAGAGTTTTTTGTGCCCAGCCAACTGCTTCGGCTTCCATGAGTGCGTCATGCCTGGGAAAAGTCACGTGAAACAAAGACCATGCCAATTGTTCCATGGCCGGCACATAGCCTCCCATGGCAGACTTTCTCAACCAATACAAACTGGCTTTTGAATCACCTTTTTCCAATGAGTAATACAAACCAATGTGTAATTGTGCTTCCAAATCTCCATTGGATGCCAAAGATGTGGCCTGGTCCAGAGGAATCTCTTTTCCCCGAATGGGAACAAGATCGCTGTCATCCCCCTGGACCAAACCAGGTATTGTCAAGACCAGACAGAACCAAACCATTGGAACTGCCATCGTTGTGAATCGACGCAGGAACAGGTGTCCATTCTCATGCCCTGCTTCCATGAGTGACCATCCCGGCACAGAAAAAAGGGTACCAGTTTTCAGAGCAGTTTTGGTGACAGAAGTCTTGATATTGTTTGCAATCGAGAAAAGCATATGAGCCAAGACCATTGGCTGTTCGTTCAGATGCATCTGGTGGGTTCCCTGAAATTGCTGGACACGCAAAGCAAAATCCAAAAAAGCAAAAGGCCCCGATCACCAGCCTCGGAGCCATCGACACAACTACCCTATTGTCTGGAACTTGTAATCGATTTTTGCGCCCCCCGCAAGGAAAATAAACCCCCTTTTCTCCCGGGTTCGCATCCATTATGCTGCATCAATGGAAATCATCGCAGCCAAAATACCCGGACGGCCCCTGCTCTCCTTTGAATTTTTTCCGCCCAAGACCCCGGTCGGAGAGACGCGCTTTTGGGAGGCCCTTGCCTCTCTGGCACGCTTTCAACCCGATTTTATTTCGGTGACCTACGGTGCAGGTGGTGGCGACCGGGACAATACCGGCCGTCTGGTGTGCGAAGTCCAGGACAGGTTGCACCTGACCGCCATGCCCCACCTCACCTGCATCGGGGAACAACAGGCCAACCTGGAAATGCTCCTCGACCATTACCAGCAAAAAGGCATCACCCACATCATGGCCCTGCGCGGCGACCGCTCGGACCAGATGCCGCCAGATGCCCTGACACAAGGGGCGTTCGGCTCCGCCGCAGCCCTGGTCACCTTCATCAGGCAACGCCATCCCCACCTGCGCATCGGCGTGGCCAGCTACCCGGAAACCCACCCGGAAGCCGCCAGCCGGGAAGCCGATCTGGCCTACTATCGCCGCAAAGTCCAGGCCGGTGCCGATTTTTCCATAACCCAGTTTTTCTACGACAATGATGCCTATGACCGCTTTGTGACCGATAATCGCGCCCAAGGCGTGGTCATCCCGGTGATCCCCGGCATCATGCCCATAACGGATTTCAAGCAAATCAAACGCTTCGCATCCCTGTGCGGGGCACAACTCCCCGCCTGGCTGGTCTCCCGCCTGGAACAGGCCAAAGACGACCCGGCAGCCATGCTGGAAATCGGTATCGAGGTGGCCATCGATCAATGTCGCGACCTGCTCGCCCGTGGCGCACCCGGATTGCACTTTTTCACCCTGAATCGGGCCGAAGCCGTGGGACGCATTCTGGAAGCCTTGCCTCTGACCCCGGCCCCCTCCTGAATGCGACCTCTTCCCCTGCCCTCCTGAACCATGCTCGCCCCGCCACCACCTCTCGCTGTTTGAGATGGAAATCTCTCCAGATCACCGGAATGGGGGTAGGCAAAAAGACCACGGTCAGGTAAACTGCGCGGTTACCATGGGTGGATTTCACGTGTGCCAACCCGAAAATCAGGTTTCATAATCCTGTCGCACCGGAACAAAAACAACGATGACCGAATCCTCTTCCGAGTCCAAACGCATTCCCGTCAACATTGAAGACGAAATGGAACGCTCGTACCTCGATTATGCCATGAGCGTGATCGTGGGACGTGCCCTGCCCGACGTGCGTGACGGACTGAAGCCCGTCCATCGTCGCGTGCTGTTCGCCATGAATGAACTGGGCAACGACTGGAACAAACCCTACAAAAAATCGGCCCGCGTGGTCGGCGATGTCATCGGTAAATTCCACCCCCACGGCGATGTCGCCGTCTATGACACCATCGTGCGCATGGCCCAGGATTTTTCCATGCGCCACGTCCTGGTGGATGGTCAGGGCAACTTCGGCTCGGTGGATGGCGACTCGGCAGCCGCCATGCGGTATACCGAAGTCCGCATGATGCGCCTCGCCCATGAACTCCTCGCCGATATCGACAAGGAAACCGTCGCCTTCGGTCCCAACTACGATGGTTCACTGACAGAACCCCTCGTCCTGCCCGCCAAGTTTCCCAATCTGCTTGTCAATGGCTCCTCGGGTATCGCCGTGGGCATGGCCACCAACATTCCCCCCCACAATCTCGGCGAGGTCGTGGATGGCGTGTGCGCCCTGATCGACCGGCCCACCATGACCAATCGGGATTTGCTGGCCTTCATTCCCGGTCCGGATTTTCCCACCGGCAGCACGATCCATGGTCGCTCCGGCATCCTGAGTGCCTACGAAACAGGCCGCGGTTCCATCGTCGTGCGCGCCCAGACCAGTACCGAACCCCTCAAGGATGGTCGCCAGGCCCTCATCATCCATGAACTCCCCTATCAGGTGAACAAGGCCCGCCTGGTCGAACGCATCGCCGAACTCGTCCGCGACAAAAAAGTGATCGGCATCTCCGATCTGCGCGATGAATCGGATCGGGAAGGGATGCGGGTGGTGATCGAGCTGCGCCGGGATGCCCATCCGGATGTGGTCCTGAATCAACTTTTCAAACACACCCCCATGCAAAGTTCATTCGGCGTCAATGCCCTGGCCCTGGTCAACGGCCAGCCGGTCACCCTGGACCTGAAGGGATTTTTGCGCGAATTTATCACCCACCGCCGGGAAGTGGTGACCCGGCGCACGCTGTTTGAACTGAACAAAGCCAGGGGTCGCGCCCACATTCTGGAAGGATTGACCGTGGCCCTGGCCAATATTGACCGGGTGATCGAACTGATCCGCGCTGCCCGCAATCCCGCTGAAGCCCAAAGCGCCCTGCTGGCCGAACTGTGGGAACGCGGCCCCGTGGAAGCCATGCTGCTCGCCGCCATGCCCGCCAGCAGCGATGGCCTGGATCAGGCCGGTCGCGTCGCCTCGCCCCAGTTTGTCGATGGCGGCTATCGCTTCACCCAGGAACAGGTCCAGGCCATCCTGGAAATGCGCCTGCAACGCCTGACCGGCCTCGAACAGGATAAAATCCACGACGAATTCAAGGAACTCCTCGCCGAAATCGCCCGCCTGGAAAAAATTCTCGCCAATGACTCGGTCCTGATGGACGTGATCAAGGCCGAACTGCTGTGGATCAAAAGCGAATTTGCCGACGCCCGGCGAACCCGCATCGTCGAAGACGCCGGTGATTTTTCGGTCGCCGACCTGATCCCGGAAGAAGAGACCGTCGTCACGGTCAGCCATGCCGGCTATGTCAAACGGCAGCCCGCCGAAGACTATCGCGCCCAACGTCGCGGCGGCAAAGGCAAAAGTGCCACCGGCATCCGCGACGAAGATTTCATCGAACAACTCTTCGTGGCCTCCAGTCACGATACCATTTTCTGTTTCACGGATCGCGGGCGGGTCTTCCGGCTCAAGGTCTACGAAATTCCCGCCGGTGGCCGGACCTCGCGTGGCAAGGCCCTGATCAATCTCCTGGCCCTGGAACCCGGTGAAAAAGTCCGCCAGATCCTCCCCTCGTCGGTCCCCAAAGCCGAACAAAATCGTTGGGATATGCTCTTCGCCACCCGGCGCGGACTCGTCAAAAAAACCGCCCTGTCGGCCTTCGCCAACATTCGCACCAACGGCATCAAGGCCATCACCCTCATGGAAGGGGATGACCTGATTGGTGTGGCCCTGTTGCCCATGTTGCCCTGGGAACTCGCGGTCGCCAGTCAGGATCCCGATGCCGAGAGCGATGCCGAAGGGGATCTGGATGGCGAGGGTGACGAAAGCGAAGGCAGCGAAGCCACAACCGATGACGATGGAACCGATGCCACCGATGAGACCCTCGCAACCGATGCCGGCACCGATGGCGAAGAGAGTGCGCCCGATGACGCCCAACGTCCCCCCGGACGCATTCTGCTCTTTTCCCGCAGCGGCAAGGCCGTGCGTTTCCGGACTCACGCCATTCGGCGCATGGGCCGCACGGCCCGGGGCGTGCGGGGCATCAAGTTGAAAGGCGATGATCAACTGATCGCCCTCACCGTCCTGACCCCTGATTGTCAGGTCTTGACCATCACCGAAAAAGGGTACGGCAAACGTTCCCAGGAAAACCTGTTCCCCACCAAGGGACGGGGTACCCAGGGGGTCATCGGTCTGCTCACCAGCATTCGCAATGGACCCGTGGTCGGTGCCTTGAGTGTCACAAACGGTGACCAGGTCATGGTGATCACCGATCAGGGAACCCTGTTGCGCACCCCGGTGGATACCATCCGCATGACAGGCCGCAATACCCAGGGTGTCACCATCCTCAATGTGGCCGACAATGAGCGTATCTCCTCCGTGGCCCGGATTGCCGAATCCGAAACCGACGAGGGTGGCACCGACCAACATGAAACGGAAGCTGTGGGCACAAACCTGGCCGAAATCACGGATCAGACCGGAGAGACGGATCAAACCGGCGATGCGGATCAGGCCGGTGTTTTGGATCAGCCCGGCCATGCGCTGACCGGTCTGACAGATCCCACCGGAAAAACATCTCCGGACAAGGAGTGACAGCATGCTGGATATCAAGCAGATTCGTGACCAGACCGATTGGGTTGAAGAACGGTTGCGTTCCCGGGGCGGACGCCATGACCTCACCGCCTTTCGTGCCCTGGAAAAAGAAAAACGCGCCTTGCAAACCGAAACAGAAGGGTTGCAGGCCGAACGCAATGCCATCTCCCGGGAAGTCGGCATCCGCAAGCAACAGGGGGCAGATGCCACGGATTTGTTTGCCCGCATGAAAGAGGTCGGTCCGCGCATCAAGGAGCTGGAACTTCGCCTGCGGGAACAGGAAGAAAATCTGCAAAAGCTTTTGCTGGAACTTCCCAACCTCCCCCAGACCACCGTTCCCCAGGGCGCAAACGCCGACGATAACGTCGAGGTACGTCGTTGGGGGGAGCCGCGCCCGTTTTCTTTCCAGCCCCTCAATCATTGGGATGTAGGCGAACGATTGGGAATCCTCGATTTTGCCGGCGGGGCACTGTTGGCCGGGGCACGGTTTACCGTGTTTCGGGGGGCGGGGGCGCGTCTGACCCGTGCCCTGATCAATTTCATGCTTGACCTGCATACCACGGAGCATGGGTACACGGAAATTCTCCCCCCCATGCTGGCCTCTGCGGCTTCCTTGCAGGGAACCGGACAACTGCCCAAATTCGAGGCCGATCTGTTCGCCACCCGGGATGATGCCCTCTATCTCATTCCCACCGCCGAGGTGCCCCTGACCAACCTGGTCCGGGACCGCATCCTCAATGCCAGTGAACTCCCCCTGAAAATGACCGCCTGGACCGCCTGTTTTCGGCGGGAGGCAGGGGCTGCCGGCCAGGATACCCGCGGCCTGATCCGCCAGCATCAATTCGACAAGGTCGAACTCGTCCAGATCACCAAACCGGAAGAGAGCGATCAGGCACTGGAATCCTTGACCCGGGATGCAGAAACCGTTTTGCAACGCCTGGAACTGCCCTATCGAACCATGGCACTCTGCACGGGCGACATGGGCTTTGCCGCCGCCAAAACCTACGATCTGGAAGTCTGGTTGCCGGGCCAGGGACGCTATCGGGAAATATCCTCCTGTTCCAATACAGAAGCATTTCAGGCCCGGCGCATGCAAGCCCGCTTCAAACGCGATGAGAGCAGCAAGGCAGAACCGGTCCATACCCTGAATGGCTCCGGTTTGGCCGTGGGGCGAACCCTGGTGGCCATTCTGGAAAATTATCAGCAGGCCGACGGCAGTGTAATCCTGCCGGATGCCTTGCGCCCCTACATGGGAGGCCGGGAAAAAATCAGTATCGGTTGAGCAGGCAACGGATGGGTGGCCGAGCGGTTGAAGGCAACGGTCTTGAAAACCGTCGTACTCGAAAGGGTACCGGGGGTTCGAATCCCTCCCCATCCGCCACCCCCTTTTCTCGGGGGCGTTCTCGGGCATCTCCGTTTTATTGTGAGTGGGCCCCGTTGTTCACCCCCAGCCCACTTTCCGTGATCCCAAGGTGACAGCATCTCATGGCCATCTGGAGCAGGTTGACCACCACCGTGTCACCGATCATCACGAGTGATGACGGACCAGCGGTGATCTTCATCCTGGCAATTCGACCATCCCTTCCTGCCTCTTGATCGGGACCTACCATGACCACTCACACCCTCTCTTTGACCAATACCCAGGAATCATCCTCCCCGTTGTCCCCCCCCCCTTTGGTGGCGCGGGGTGCCGGCATTGAATCGGCGTCGTTTCAGCATATTGATGCCCATGCCGGCGACCGGGCCGGGTATGATGCCGCTCAATGGACCCTGGTCCGCCGTCTGATTCATACGAGCGGTGATTTTGCTTTCAATGGCTTGACCTGTTTTCATCCAGATGCGATTGCGGCGGGTGTGGCGGCCTTGCGCGGGGGGTGTTCCCTGGTGGTGGATGTCGAGATGGTACGTGCCGGGTTGACCCCACGGCGTTTGGCACCGTTTGGTCTCCATCCGCAACAATTCATAGCCGATGCCGAGGTCATTGCGGCGGCACAGAAGGGTGGCGAGACCCGGGCGACCGAGGCGATGCGCAAGGCCTGGCGGTTGGGGTTGTTGACCGGTGGTATTGTTGCCATTGGCAATGCCCCCACAGCGCTTTTGGAAATCTTGCGTCTGGTGGCAGACGAAGGGGTCCGTCCGGCCCTGGTGGTGGGTATGCCGGTTGGTTTCATTTCGGCAGCCGAATCCAAGGCGGCGCTGGCGGCAGTCACCCAGGTGCCATGGATAACGGTGACCGGGACCAAGGGCGGTTCGGCCCTGGCGGTGGCGGCCATTCATGCTTTGCTGGATCTGGCGGCAAAACAAAGCTCGTAAATAAAACAAATGAAAAACTGGGATGGAGGTCCAGGAGGAAGCGGCTCTGCCCTTCCT
>JADGCO010000067.1 GCA_015228935.1 Magnetococcales bacterium
TTCCTCCTGGACCTCCATCCCAGTTTTTCAAACGTTTTTCAATGGGGGGTCTGAATGGTTACATTAATTGTTATCCACGTTGTTCCTTGATTTCACCACCTTGAAAATACGATGAATATGCGAAACAAGAAATATTTTTTCGACCGTTGGATTGACGTTGACGATGGAAACCTTGATCCGGTTGGGATCGATGTGTGAATTCAAAAGGAGCAGCAGACCGATACCGGAGCTTTCGATCCATTCGGTTTCCTGCATGTCGATCACGATTTGATTGATATCTGGTAAATGTTTTTGATAGCTTTCCCGAAAAGTCTGGGTCATCTCAAAATTCAATTTTTTGGGGCACTGGATGGTCAGTACGCCATTGTCGATGGTGGTTTGCAAGGGTTGCCTGGCCATATGGTTTCCGTGACTCGTCAGATTAATAAAAATTCAGCTTAGGGTGAGTTCCAGCAGAATCATGTCATCGTCCTGGCTTTTATTCTCGCGGAATCCTGCCAGGATTTTCCACATGTCATCAAGTGGCTGGCGATTGTGAACGATCTGCTTGAGGGCTGCGAGGTAACGCGCTTCACCGAATGTTTCTCCGGCGCTATTTTTATGGTCAATGACGCCATCTGTACAGGCAAAAATTTTTATTTCCCGGCTGCCGCTGAAAACGGTGGGTGGTGTGTCGGGTTGGTGCAGCATACCCCGGGGCATGTGACTGGAAGGAATGGCATGTTGATGCTGGCCATCCTGGAAAAGGTGGAGGTCTGGCAGACCACAGTTCCAGACGGAGAGCTGTTTCCGGGTATGGTCCACCTCCAGGAAGGAGCCGGCCATGAACATTTCCGGGGGAAGTTTGTCACAGAGGGCCTGGTTGGTTTCGGCGACGATTTCGGCCATGGGGATTCCCTTGGCAGAGCGGGAATAAAAAATGTCGGCGACGAGAGGGGCGCCGACGGCAGCCAGCAGGCCATGCCCGGCAAAGTCTCCCAGCAGGACATGCTGGACCTGGTCGGGACGGAAGGTGGAGAGAAGAACATCGCCCGTTGTTTGTTGCAGGGGAGACAATAGATAGTGCAGGTTCGTGCCGTCAAATTGCACGGATTGTCGCATCTGGGCGACAATGTTTTCCATGATGCCTCTTTCATATTGCAGTAAATCATTTTGTTGTTGCAACAATTGATTGGCTGTGGCCAGGGCGAGATGGGTCTTGACCCTGGAGATGACCACGGCGGGAGAGAATGGTTTGCTGATATAATCGGCCCCTCCCAGGGCAAATCCCTTGATCTCGGCCTCCGTCTGGCCCATGGCCGTGATGAAGATGACTGGAATGTGTGCTGTATCCGGATCCGATTTCAGATGCTGAATGACGGCAAAGCCGTCCATGCCGGGCATCATGATATCGAGCAGGACGATATCCGGAGGCGATGCGGATTGGGCAATTTTCAGGGCATCCAGGCCGTTGAGGGCGATGCTTCGCTCATAATTGGCCAGGGTTTCGACCAGAATGTCGATATTGGCGGGTTCATCATCCACAATGAGGACACGCTGTTTGCCGGCTGGGTGGGTCATGGGTGGTCGCATTTATTCTTTTTGCAGGGATACATTCAGGATAAGGGCAATCTGATCCAGTTTTTGCATGGCCCCTTCGAAGTCATAACGGCTGAGATGCTTTTCAAGTTCCAGAAAGAGGGGCGATGCCGGGGTCTCTTGCAGGTACTGACGCAGAGAGTTGCGTACCGTTGAGGTTTCAAAGCTGTTTCTGAGAAGCAGGGTAGCCAGTTCCGTCAAGAGTGTCAAAATCCGGGTTGGATCGACGGTTGCACGGGATGTTTCCGGCGGTGCCTTGGTGAGTGGTTCGGAAACGGGCTGTACCACGGCCAGAGCTTGCAGGAGTGTGGCCATGGTTTGATCGAAATGTTCCCTGGCCCGAATTTGTTTCTGGATGTCGTTCTGTTTGAAAGCCGCTTCCAGGTCTGTGGCAGCCTGATGCAGGTCGTTTGCCCCGATGTTTCCAGCCACGCCTTTCAGGGTGTGGGCCAATTGTCGGACCGCTGCCGAATCACCTTGTTCCAGGGCGCTTTGCAGCCTGGAGCCGGTGTTGGCATAATCATCCCGGAAGCGGATCAGCAGGCGCAGATAGACGGGCAGGTTATGGCCCATGCGTTCCAGACCAGCCGACAGATCGACACCCGGCACATCGGGCAGCTCGGCGCTGGACTCATCCTGGCTGATGTCTGGCACGACCATGGGGAGCGTTGCCGGGAAGGACGTATTGGGGGGGAGCGTTGCCGGGGTGGCGGGACGGATCCACTGGGCAATGACCGAGTAGAGCTGTCCGGGATGAATGGGTTTGGCAATATGGGCATTCATGCCGGCGTCCAGACATTTTTGTTGCTCTTCCGGCATGGTGTGGGCCGTCATGGCGATGATGGGCAGTGTGCCGAAGCGGGCATCGGCCCGGAGATGGCGCGTGGCTGAGAATCCGTCCATGACCGGCATCTGGATGTCCATCAGGACACCGTCATAGGGCGTGTTTTGTATCTTGTCGATGGCTTCGGCACCATGCCGGGCATGATCCACCAGGATGCCCACCCGTTCCAACAACTCCTGTGCCACTTGCCGGTTGAAATCATTGTCCTCCACCAGCAGAATGCGGATGGTGCCGATCTGTTGCCGGAACTCGGCCTCGGTGACCAGGATTTGGGACATGTGTTGTTTTTGTAAAGGTTGCTCTCCGAAAATGGTCAAGATGGCATCCAGCAACCGGAAACGGGAGACCGGTTTTTCGAGCAGGGCATCGATGTGAAGATTGAGCGAACGTGCGTGTGCGGCGGCTTTTTCCTGGCTGCACACGCTGAGCAGAATGGATTTGGGCGTGTGGATTGAGGCGGTTTGGGTCTTGAACAGCGTCTGAATGTTTTGGAGTGTGGCCATGCCATCCATCTCCGGCATGATCCAGTCCAGGATGATCAGGTCAAAGGTGGGGACTTCGGCAGGGGTGGATTTCAGGATGGTCAGGGCGGCAGCACCAGAAGCGACCGCATCTGCCGTGAAACCACAAGCGGTCACATGGTTCAGAATGGCTGTGCGGGCCAGGGGGTGGTCATCGACGATCAAAATGTGCAATCGTCGCACGGACTCTGGAAGTTGAATGGGCTTTGGCGGTGACGCCGATTGGCAGGCCATGGGAATGCAGAAGGAAAAAACACTGCCCTTGCCTGGTTCGCTTGTGGCCCATATGCGGCCTGCCATCATGTCCACGAGTCGTTTACTGATGGAGAGTCCCAAACCGGTCCCCCCATATTTTCGGGTGGTGGAACCATCGGCCTGGACGAATGGTTCGAACAGATGTGGCAGTATTTCGGGGTCGATGCCGATGCCGGTGTCGGTTATGGTGAATGTCCATTCTGGCGGAGTCGGGACGTTGAGAGGGGTTTGGCGTGCGGCCATGTCGGCAACCGGCATGTTTTGACGGCTCTGGACTGCGACGGTGATGGAACCTCGTTCCGTAAACTTGATGGCATTCCGGATCAGGTTGATCAGGATTTGTTTCAGGCGCAGGGGATCTCCCAGGATCACCGGGCATGCATCCGGGGGGGTGGCAAGGATCAATTCAAGTTCTTTGGCCGTGGCGAGCTGGTTGAACAGCTCTGCCAAATGATCGAACAGATCATGCAGGTCAAACGGTACCTGTTCCAGTTGCATCCGCCCGGCCTCGATACGGGAAAAATCCAGGATGTCGTTGATGATGGACAACAGGGTGTGGGAGGCGGTTTCGATCCTGCTCAGGTATTGGTAGAGTTTTGGGGGTGGATCTGTCCGCAGGGCCAGGCTGGTCAGGCCGATGATGGCATTCATGGGGGTGCGGATTTCATGGCTCATGTTGGCGATGAAATCGCTTTTGGCCCGGGAGGCCGATTCGGCGATTTTCAGGGAATCTTCCATGATGGCCATGGCCTGTTTGCGCTCGGTGATGTCGTGCAACACGGCGGTGAACAGGGTTTTGTTGCGGATGCGAATGGGGGTGATGGCCACATGCAGGGAGATCACGCTGCCGTCGGCGCACAGACCCGGCAGCTCCACCCACCCGTTCATGGCGGCGCGCCCGGTGCGATTGTAGCGTTCGACACCGGCCCGGTGTCGCTCGCGATATTCGGGCGGAATGATGAAGTCCGTCAAATCCTGGCCGAGCATTTTATTTTGAGTATAACCGAACATTTGCTCGGCAGCCGGGTTGAATTCGATGACCCGCTGGTTGTGGTCCATGATGATGATGGCATCGCGGGCGGCGGCCAGCACGGTGCGCAGAAACGTCTCCCGTTCCACGAGCCGGGCATTGGTTTCGGCCATCTGGAGGGTGTTCTGGCGCAGATTTTCCGCCATCCGATGCCGGGTGATGATCCCGGACAGGGTATTGGCGATGGCGTGCAGGAAATCCTCATCATCGTGTGTGCGGAGATGGTCCGCATCCACGTACAGATTCAGGACGCCCAGGACCTGTTCGTCAGCCAGGATCGGGATGCAATAGTGGGCATGTGGTGCTTCATGGGAAGGCGTGTTTTCCGGATGGTCGGAAAACAACATGATTTTGCTTTGCACGGCACGCTTGCAGAGGCACAGGTCGGCGGGCTGGAAGTCGCAATCATTGACCGACAACTTTTCGGAGAAACCGACCTGAGCCATGAGCTGCAACTGTTCTGTCTCTTCCTCTTCCCCTGCCCGGTCCCCGATCAAAAACACGCACCCTTTCTTCTGGTTGCCGAACCAGGAGGCGGATACGATGTGGCTCAAGGCCTGTTCCAGGATGCGGGGCAGGGGCAGGGTATCCAGGGCGGCCTGCAATATTTGATTGTTGACCTGCAATATGCGCAGCAGATGATCCCGTTGCTGCTCGATCAGCATGCGGTGCGTGATATCCTTGGCAACACAGACAATGGCTGACGCTTCTTCGTTTCTGTCCGGCAAGACGGTACCGGAGAGCAAGACCGTGATTTTTTGTGCGTCACGGGTGCGCAGGGCTGTTTCGAAATTGTGCAGGCCGGGGTGACGCATGGCGATTTGCCGGATCCTGGCAAAGACGGACTCTTCCTGGTTCGCGAAAAACAATGGCTCAATTGACTGGTTGACCAGATCGTTTTCTGCACAGTGCAACAAGTCACAGGCGGCCCGGTTGACCCGCTGAATGATGCCTGTGCCGGAAACAACCAGCAGGGGGTCGCCCATGGAAGCGATGATGCTGTCGGTATAATCCTTGGCTTCGTTCAGGCTGTGCAGGGTCTGCTGGCGTTCCAGGATGGACCTTTGTGTCTGAAATACGTAGAGTGAAATCAACAGCGTGATCAACAAGCCGCTGCCCAGGAACAGCCGTGGATAGATCTGGAATACCCCTTTTTTGATGAAATCCGGATTCGGATAGGCTGTGAACAACCAGGTCCGGTCGGCGACCGGGAGTTTTTTATGAAAATTCCATGTCAGTTCGACCTGTCGATCATGCAGGGCACCGCTTTTCTCGGCATGATATGGCCATGTGCCATGGTGCGAGAGGAGTGGGTGCAGGTTGATATCGGTCGTGTCACGCAATTGGAAATCGATGCCTTTGACGGATGAATCATGCATGGTCAAGGCAACCAGGGTGTCGATCCGGAATACGGCCACAGAGATACCCAGGAAATTATCACGGTTTTTTGGCGTGGCATCCATTTGCTTGTCATGGCGATAGGCAGGGATGAAAAACAGAAAAACGGGCTTCCTGCCCTCGTTCAGGCGTGGCATGCCGGACAGAATGCCGGTCGGATTGCCGGAGGCGATGGCATTGTCGATGGCGGCCCGGAAGTCGGGGCGAGAAGCCATGTCATAACCATGGAGGGTTTGTCTGCCCGTGACTGGTCCGACATGCAGGATGGGAAAATAGGTATCTCTTGGGGCAGCCGGAACGAATTTGTCCTGGTCGGTCTCTTCCGCGATTTTGTAATGCGGAATATGAGTGGCAGCCGAGAGTTCATGATCCGTGCGTTCATGCCGGGAAATTCTGGGCAGCCACAATACATATTGCAATCCGGCATGTTCTTCGAACTGCTTGGGCAACCATGTTTCCAGATTTTTCTGGGAAAAAGGTTCGGGTCTGGTAAAAAAATCATCGATTTCCCAGATGAAATGCACCACCAGGCCGATATTGTTTTCGATGCTTTGGAATTGCAATTGTGCTGACAGTTGAAACTCTTCGAACCTGTTTTTCAGCCGGTTGGTTTCCAAAACCTGGAAAGTCAACCAGGAAAGGATGACGCCGGCAACGACTACCAGCCAGACTACCGGATGGCGTCTGGCAGTGGCCACCACGAGTGGCAAGGGGTTGATCATCATGCTTTCCAATTTGGTTCCGGGTGTTGTATACATGTCGGGTCGGTGTCATCGACGTGTCGAAGCGAGATGATGACGTTTTTTCGACAGGGTGTTTTTTATATCAAATTCCAGAGTGTTGTGTCCATCCCACCGTGAACAATCCGTCCATGTCGATCAGGGCTTCGGGCCAGGTTCCAGTTCTGAGATTTTTGTGGGGCTTTTTTTCCCTTGCCGGTTTTTCGGTGCCGATTTTTGTGCGCCTTTCTCTTGTATTGTCTGTCATTTATTTTCCAGCATCGGTATGGAGTGCGGAAGCGTTGCCGGTCACGGTGCGGCCTTTGGCTGAATTGGTGGTTCATTTGTCCGGGGAGGCCCCGGCTGAGGTGGTGGCCGTCCGGGACAGCCATCTGGCGGCGGAGGTGGCCGGACGGATTCGCGATGTTCTGGTGCAGGTGGGGGATCAGGTGGCTGCCGGGGATCTTCTGGTGGTCCAGGATGATCGATTGCCGAGATTGCGGGCGAGCGAGGCGGAAGGGGGCCTGCGGGAGTTGCAGGCCAATCGGGAGCTGGCCGTCCGCCAGGTGACCCGTGCCCGGACCCTGCGGGAAAAAGGCCAGGCCGCCCTGGAACAATTGGAACGACGGGAAACGGAACTGGCAGTCCTGGAAGCCGGCATCCGCCGCCAGGAGGCGGCTTTGGCGGCGTTGCGGTTGCAGGTGGAACAGTGTCGGATCACGGCCCCGTTTGCCGGTCAGGTGGTGAACCGCGCTGCCCAACCCGGCATGTGGGCGGGGCCGGGAACGCCTCTGCTCCGTCTTGTGGATACCAAAGAAACCCGTGTATCGGCCCAGATGGCAGCCGGGCAGGCCGAACAAATGGACAAGGTTTCCGGCTGGCTTTTTGTGCTGGGTGGCCAACAGATGCCTGTGACACTCCAGGCGTTGCTGCGGGTCGCTTCGGCGACGGCCCGAACCCGGGAGGCCCGTTTCCTGTTCACCGGTGCGTCGCCATCCGTGGGAAGTTCCGGACGCCTGGTGTGGAAGGATGCCCGTCCGCATTTGCCGGCCTGGCTGCTGGTGCGGCGGGGAGAAAAGCTGGGCATGTTTCTGGTCCAAGACAACAAAGGAATGTTTCATGTGCTGCCGGAGGCACAGGAGGGGCGACCGGTGCTTCTGGATGCCGGGTTGCAGATACCCGCAACAGCCATGGTGGTCATCAAGGGCCGTGAAACCCTGACCGATGGTCAGGCAGTCCGGATCAGCAAGGATGCGGTGGAGTGATGGCATGTTGCGTTGGCTGTTGAACAATCATGTCTTTGCCAATCTGACGTTTGGTCTGGTGTTGATCCTGGGGGCGTTTGCCTACACGCTGTTGCCCCGCCAGCAGGATCCCGATATGAATTTCAACTGGATCAACGTGATCACGGCCTTGCCGGGGGCTTCGGCGGCGGATGTCGAAAAGCTGGTGACCGATCCTCTGGAAGCGGCCCTGGAAAAAATCCAGGATGTGCGGTTCGTCATCTCCACCAGCCGGGAGGGACGGTCGAGCATACTGTTGCGTTTTCAGGAGATTGATACGCGCACCTTCGACAAGCGCATGAACGATTTGCGCCGGGAGGTCCGCAACAAGCAACGCGAAATGCCAGCCGAGGTCGAGGATCCCCTGATTTTTGAAATCACCTCCGCCAATGGGTTTCCGGCGGCCATGGTGGTGGTGACCGGACTGGATGGGGGAGAAAATTTGCGGCGGCAGGCCAGACAGGTGCGGCGCGATCTGGAACGTTTGGCCGGGGTGAGTACGGTGGATCCATTGGGTCTTGCAGACCCTGAAATCCAGATCCGGTTTTACCCGGAACGCCTGGTGAGCCTGGGCCTGGATCCGCCAAGTGTGGCCGATACGCTGGCCAGCCGGTTCCGGGATGTTTCAGGTGGTACGGTACGTCTGGGTGATCGCAGCTGGTCGTTGCGGCTGGAAGGGATTGAAAGTGATCCCGAAGCCCTGGCTCAATGGCCCGTGGTCGGTCCAACGGGGGAGATTGCTTTGGGGCAGATTGCCGAAGTGATCCGGGGACGCAAAAAAGCGGATACCCTGGTACACATGGCAGGCAAACCAGGGGTGCTGCTGCCCGTGACCCGGCAACCTGGCACCAACATTCTGGATTTGACCCGTCGCATCAACGAATATGTGGCAGCCCGCAACAAGATGACCCAGGCCACGGGGGTCACTCTCCACCTGGCCGATGATCAGACGCACCTCGTGCAGCGGACCTTGCAGGTCATGGAGAGCAATGCGGTTCTGGGACTGGTTTTGGTGATCGTCACCTCCTGGATTTTTCTGGGCAGCCGGCTGGCGCTGCTGGTGGGTCTGGGTGTCCCCTTTTCCCTGGCTGGTTTTTTCGGCCTGACCTACATGTTTGGCGGTACGATCAACGTCATGTTGCTGTTGGGGGTGGTGATTGCCCTGGGCATGCTGGTGGATGATGCCGTGGTCATCGTGGAAGCCATTTTCGATCGGTTGCAGAGGGGGGTTTCCACCCTGAATGCCTGTCAGGAGGCCATTCGCGAGGTAGCGGCACCGGTGTTGGCCTCGGTGTTGACCACCCAGGCGGCTTTTCTGCCTTTGATGCTGTTGCCGGGCATTCTCGGCATGTTCATGCGGGTGATTCCGTTGGCCGTGGCCACCACCCTGGCCATCAGCCTGGTGGAAGCATTCTGGATGATGCCGACCCATGTGGTGGCCCTGGATGTCGGCAATGCCTCGCCGTCGCGGATCCATCACTGGCGCCTGCGCATGTTGCGGCAGCTCAGGCACCTTTATGGTATCGCCCTGGTGAAGGTGTTGCGTTGGCCAAGGTTTTTCATGTTCTTGACCATATTGCCCATGCTGGTGGCCCTGGGATTGTTGTTTTCCAAACAAATCCGGGTGGATTTTTTTGCGATGGATCCCATGCCGCTGTTCTATGTCAACCTGAAAATGCCCCCGGGAACCCCCCTGGAAGAGACCCTCGCGACGCTGCAAAGTGTCGAAAAACGGGTGCAGGAGGGGTTGCGGCCAGGCGAGGCCCGCTCCCTTGTGATCTATGCCGGGCAAATGTTTACCGAGACTGAACCCCTGTTCGGGGATCGTTATGGACAGGTGCTGGTCTCCCTGGTTCCCGGCCCTGAAGATCGGCGTCAGGTCAAGGCGATTGTGGAGGGCATGCGGACCCAGGTCATGGCCACACCCGGTCCGGCAGAGATCGGTTTCATGATTCTCTCCGGCGGACCACCGGTCACCAAACCCATCGACATCAAGGTCAGGGGGGAAAATGACGACCAGATTCGACCAGCGGTTGCTGCCCTGAAAAAAATTTTGGAGGGCATGCCCGAGGTGCGGGATATTGCGGACAATCATGTCGCCGGGCAGGCGGAACTGGTGTTGCGACCCGATGGGGATGCCGTGCGACGGGCCGGGTTGTCTCCTGCCGGGGTGTTGCGTCTGCCGCGTCTGCTGGGTGATGGCGAGGTGGTGGCCCATCTTCAGGAGGCTGGCGAAAAAGTGGAGGTGCGGGTCATGGCCCGGCCCGGCCTGCTGACCCGTGTGGAAGATATGCTGCGCATCCAAGTGACCCTGCCTGGAGGGGGTGCCATTCCGCTCGGGGAACTCATGACCCATGAAGTGCGTCACGGTGTCGATACGATCCACCATCACAATTTCCGGCGCACCATTGCCGTCCAGGCCGAATTGGACAAGGAAAAGCTGGATATTGTCGCTGCCAATGACCGGATCCGGCAGGAGTGGGAAAGAGTTCAGGATCAATTTCCGGGCGTCAATCTGGATTTTACCGGCATCATGGACGACATTGAAGAGAGCCTGGATTACATCAAGATTTTGTTCCTGTTTGGTCTTGGCCTGATCTACATGATTCTGGGCACCCAGTTTCGGAGTTATTGGCAGCCGTTCATGATTGTGACGACCATTCCCGTGGCGTTCACGGGGGTGATATTTGGTTTGTTGTTCAGCGGGCACCCGTTGAGTCTGTACAGCCTGTATGGCGTGGTGGCCCTGTCGGGCATTGCCGTCAACTCGGCCATTGTCCTGATTTCGGCGGCCAATGATCGGCGGCAGGCGGGGATGGGGGTGGTGCATGCCATCGTTCACGCCAGTCGGCGGCGGTTGGTTCCCATCCTGATCACCACCATGACCACCATTGCCGGTCTCTTTTCCCTGGCGGTGGGCATGGGAGGCCAATCCCTCCTCTGGGGGCCAGTGGCCACGGCCATCGTTTGGGGATTGGGCTTTTCCACGCTGCTGACCTTGTTCATGATCCCGCTGCTCTACAGCTTGTTCATGAGATCCTGGCGTTTCACGAAATCATGAACGAACAATCATGCAGATGCCATGGACGCCACATTTGGAAATTCTTCCCCTGCCGCAACGCATCCTGTGGAATGAATTCGATCAAATACCGGGAGAGTTCATCCTGTACGGCGGCACGGCCATAGCCTTGCATCTGGGTCACCGACAATCCGTTGATTTTGATTTTTTTGGCGAACAGGATTTCAATCCAGATCGTCTTGTGGCGCACCTCCCTTTTTTGCATGATGCGAAAATTGTGCAAAAAGAAGCCAATACGTTGAGCGTGCCGCTTGTTACCCTGAAAGCCCTGAGCTATTTTGATGATGGAAATCTGAGAAATCTCCCAGAGGATCTGAAGCATCGCCTGGTCAAGGCCGTGGCTGCTGTCGATCCTGACCAGTTGCCGTTACTGGTTCCCCGGGAGGGGCATGCGTGTGGTCGTGGCTGGCGATATGATGGATGAACACAAACGAGTCATCAGCGTTGCGAGACGATCATGCAGGTGAGCGTGGCTGGAGGTATGGCGGATGCAGGCGATTCCTTTGACACCGGAGATGGAACGAGTTGCCCGACGCATCATCTGGTTTGAAAAACCGGCCTTGGCTCTGGCGGATCCAATTCGTTTCATGGCCTACGCAATGGCGTATGCCACACCCGAGGATATGAGCATCATTCAACGCCACGTGAGCCATGCAGATTTTTTGGAGGCCATCGATCAGGCTCCGCCAGGCATCATCGATCCGCGATCCTGGGCCTACTGGAATGCAAAAATTGCCGGACGCCATCCGCCGCCTCCGCTGCCGGTACGCACCTTTGGTTGAGGGGGATTCCTGCCACTGCCGGGTCGGAACCCTGATCGTCATGTTCTGGAGAAAAAACAAGTCGAATGAATACAAACTGTTTACGTATTCTGCCGGGGCAGAGGACCTGGAGGGATTACGAGAGGCTACGTCTTGGGGAAGTTCCTCGCAGTTTGCGCTTGTCGCCTCCAGCGTTGATACCTGCTGCTGCATCAAAGGAACATGCATGGGACATTTTGGCGAATGCAGTTGGTCTTTCGTGGGAGGTCTCGACACGTACCGTGGAAACCCCGGTTGAGAAAGTGGTTCTTCGGCGAGAGTTATTGGAACATGTGGTGGAGAAACGGGTCGATATACGCGAGAGCTATGCCAATTACCTTTTACCAACCTTGAAGGATCCGTATAAAGTTTGGCGGGCCAAATATTCGGATGGAGGGATGCGGACGCACTACATCGGTTTGTATCAAGACCATCGAGACATGTTGGTGATTGCGCGGGCCAACCAGGACAGTACGCTGCTGTGGAATTTGATCAGGTGTGGGGAGACGTGGCTGGACAAGAGAAGGGTTGGGGAGTTGTTGTACGGCAAGCAGGGATAGGGCACGAAATCGGCGGGGGGTCCAGCCCGGCAACCCGACACCCGGATGTCGTCCGAGCCTTTCAGCCGACTATCGGGTCCAGGCCCAGTCGGTTTCGCGCCCCCGCCACACGAACAGAATACGGAATCTTGCAGAGGATATGCAAGCATCATGATGTCATTATTTTCCTCACCAATGGATGTCATGGCCAAAAAATGCTTATTTTGGCAATTTGTTTTGCGCAAAACTTCGAAAAAGGGCCGGATGGATCTGGCGAGCTGTCCATCTGACGCAAATGAATCCAAGGTATGGAGTTGTGTATCATGTCGGCAGTCTTGGTGGTGGGTGGCGCAGGATATATCGGCAGTCACGTCTGCAAGGAGTTGGCGCGACGGGGATATCTTCCGGTCACATACGACAGTCTGGTGACCGGTCATCGGGAAGCTGTCCGTTGGGGGCCTTTCGCGCCGGGTGACCTGGCCGACCGGCAGCGCCTCGATGACATACTCGATCACTATCGTCCGGCAACCGTCATGCATTTTGCTGCGTTTACGTTTGTTGGCGAATCCGTTGTCGATCCTGGCAAGTTTTACCGTAACAACGTCGTGGCTTCGCTTGTCTTGCTGGAGGCGATGCGGGAGCATGGCATTCGTAACCTGGTATTTTCCAGTTCCTGTGCCGTGTATGGTCAACCGCAGCAGATACCTCTGGTCGAAAGCCATCCCCGGGACCCTGCCAACCCTTATGGTTTCACAAAATATGTCGTCGAGCAGATGTTGGCGGATTTTGGCCAGGCTCATGGATTGCGTTCGGTGGCCCTGCGCTATTTCAATGCGGCTGGTGCCGATGCCGAACATGAAATCGGTGAATTGCATACCCCTGAAACCCACCTGATTCCTCTGGCCTTGGCAGCGGCCATGGGGCGGGGACCCCCGCTCACCATTCTGGGGACCGATTATCCAACTCCGGACGGCTCTGGCATCCGGGATTATATCCATGTCACGGATTTGGCCGTTGCTCATATTCGGGCCATGGAATTGCTGGAACATGCATCGGGTCCGGGTGCTTTCCGGGCCTATAATCTTGGTGCCGGCGAAGGATATTCCGTCTGGCAAGTGTTGAACATGATCAAGGAAAAGACCGGACTTGAGGTTCCCATTGTGATGGGTTCACGCCGTGCGGGTGACGTGCCACGTCTGATCGGGGATAACACCCTGGCTCGCCGGGATTTGAACTGGGAACCCCAATACAGCTCTCTGACCAATATGGTCACCACAGCCTGGCGCTGGATGCAACAGTGCCGTTGCAGTTGAAAATTCAAAATTTTAGTAACTATTCAGACCCCCTATTTTAGTAAACGTTTGAAAAACTGGGAAGGAGGTCCAGGAGGAAGGGCTGTGCCCTTCCTCTTGGCGGGGTTTGGGGCGGAGCCCCAACAAAGTCTTCCATGTCAAATCCTTTTAATGAAGGGGTTCTGAATGGTTACAAATTTTATTGGCTTTCGGTGCAAATTTTATTATTGAGAAAGAGCCAGGCGGAAACCGATGACCTCTTCACGCAGGAAAGGTCTGGCCAATTTTTGGCTTTGGCAGCCGCAACCTTGGAGATGTCTGGTGTAATTCCATCCACCACCGCGCACGATGTAAAATCCGTCATACCGGACTTTTTGTTTGTCTTTGATCAACCGGTCTTCCATGGTATTTGAGAGGATGATTTTGCCTGCAATTTTGCCAAATATGCGTTCTTCGAGCCATTCCCAGACATTACCGCTCATGTCATGCAGGCCCAGACGATTGGGAGGTTTGGTGCCAACAGCCCGGTGCCCTTCTTTCCAGGGCAGATTGAACCAGGAAATTTCCTGAATGCGCGCTGTCAATTCGGGTTCATTTTTGGGTTCATGCCACTGACAGGCGTATTCCCATTCGGTGACTGTTGGCAGACGGTATTGCCGCTTTGACTTTGTGTTCAAAATGTCGATGAATTTTCGAATGTCAGCCACGGAAACCCGTTCGACAGGGTGGGCATCATGTTTGAAAAGCGAGGGATTGTTGCCCATGATGCGGGTCCATTGGCTTTGGGTCACCTCGGTTTTTCCCAGCCAGAATCCCTGCACGCATTTTCTGGGATGGGGAGGTTCATCGGGATGAAAGCACCCTTCAGGAACCCATACCATCTGGAGATCGGTCAAGAAGGATGGGGTATATTTTTTTTCGGTATTCAGGACAATATTTTGATCGTCTGCCAGGACCGGGAATGGCTGCTGCCAGATCATGACACAAGCAAGCAATGCCATGCTGTATCGGCAGACGGCATGATGTATCGACATGGATTGGATGGAATGCAACATGAGCGTTTACAGGGATCGTGGCATGTGTCTAGCCCGCCAGTAATAAAGAATAAGAGTCAGGGTCATGATGATGGCTCCCCAAAGTGATACCCAGTTGGCAATTTTTTGTCTGAAGGAAATTTTCCAGTCCGGTTGGCCATAGGCAACCAGTTTTTGTAAATTTTCTTTATCGGAACGATGTATGGGTGACAGAAACGGTATGTGATTGACTTCCGGAAAGGCAAGACTGGCGGGGTTGATAAGGTTGAAATGATCGTTTTCGGTATAAAATACAGAATTGTCAGTAATAAATTTGGGTTGTAATCCTCCAGCCGAATATCCAAAAATGGGTTCATACGTATACATGCTGCTTGATCTTTCCTGGAACACATCTGTATCAAAAACCCGACTGACTGAATCAATTTTAAAATCGTTAAATTTATCTTGGATATAATTCCAATCTTGAATAATTGACTCGACGTTCCAGAATCCGCGGTAGCCATATCCCAGGTCATGAGCGTACCAGATTGGAAGAGGCAGGTAGAAGAAATACAATAAAATCCCGGTGAAGGCCATGGACAGGCATTTTTTTCTTTGAACCTGAATGCCCAGGCCATGGTATTTTTTTGCCAGGGCATGAATTCCCAGTACGATCAGGGGGAGTATGAAAGCTGCCGTATAGCGCACAGTCACATGAAGAGATTGCAGGACAGGCAAATGTGTCAACCAGGCATTCAGATACCCCTTGGCGAAGATCATTTCCAGGGTAACCCAGGTGCAGGCGAAAATTGCCACAAGCAGATGCCCGTGACGTTTCCAGATCAGGCTCATTTGTATACGACTCATGGATCGCCAATAACTCAAAGCAAGAACAAGAATATACAGGAGTACGGGTGAGACACCGATATCGGTTTCCCACAGGCCATAGCCACAGCCTGTCGCGGCAATTTCGTGTCCGTCGATGGGAAGGGCCAGAGGCGTTGCCGGGAAACGATCTGGATTGATTACACCAAAGAATTGTTGTACAGGAAGAGGCAAATCCGACTCCTTGGCCCACAGGATGACGGATCTGGGAATGATTGCTGTGATAATCAGAGACACCGGCACATAAAATAATTGGAAAAAAAAGCCTGCAAAGGCATGCAACAGATTGATTGAATAACTTTCATGCCAGATGCGTGGAAAAAAACGCATGAAATGATAGATGGCTGATAATTTTGATATGGTCAGTATAATAGAAAAAGCGCCGCCAAGTAAAACAACTTGCATGGTCCGGAAAAAATTTCTGTTGCGATTTTTATCCAATATATAGGAAATCAGCATGACAAATATACAGGATTGGATCATTAATACGGATATGTAGAACCCTCCACCATAGACCAGATAAGCAGCGATAGTGGCAATGCCGATGGCTCTGGGAATGACGGGCCATTTGTCTTCCAAAAGCAGCAAAGCCAGGAATGGAAGAAGTGTAAAACCAAGAAACGTCCCATGGCCCACACCCGCATGTTGAAGAAGGAAGCCATTTGCACTGAAGATGACTGCGCCAAGGGTGGCGTAAGGTGCCAAAACTGAGACGATTTTTCTTAAAAAAATGTAGCATCCCAAGTGGCCGGCGATGACACTGATGACAATTAACAAATTAAAAGATTTCCATGGATCCATGATGAATAATAACAATTGCGGCAGGGAAAATTGTATATGATGCGGATTTGAATAGGCAGGCAAACCTCCACCAAACGCCGGTGTCCACCATTGAATGCTCAATCCATTTTTAAGATAGTGTATGTGAGTATCCAATAAACGTGGCAGAGAATAACTTAAATCAGAACCAACGTAAGGATAATTGGCGTTTGTGAAGCCGATATACACAACAACAATTAAGGCAACCAGGGCAAGGTTGATCATGAAATATTTTTTGGCAGTCCAATCTATGGGGGCCTTGATCATCGTTTCGGCCACGGGCCTGTTCTGAAACGGGGTCCAGGGGGCTGGCGACCGGACAGGTCCAGGAGAGAGTCCTGGCATTGGTCTAGTTGTATATATTGTGGTCATGAGTCGGCTTTCTCGGATACCATGCCAGGCCAATTCAGGGGATCTTGCCTCTGGTCATTTACGATTGTTCGCAGGACTGGCTGAGGTCGTTTTTTGACCTCTACAAAGAGGCGACCGAGATATTCGGCAATGATTCCCAATGAAATCATGATGACTGAACTGCATCCCAGGATCAGCATTGCCAATGTCATAAATCCATGCGGGGCATCCTTCCCAGACAGGTAGAGCAGGATGAAAACTAAACTCAAAATAATAAGAAACAAGGTAAAAAAGATTGACATGGTTGTAATCATGCGAAGCGGGGCCAGGGAATAGCTCGTGATGGCCTTGTATGCCCACATGAAATAGCTGAGCATGCTTTGCGTGGACTCACCCGCAAAACGTTGGGGGCGAAAGAAGGGGATGCCAACCTGACGAAAGCCGGCAAAGGCCCTCAACCCCCGAATCAGAAGATCCCGTTCCGGGCAAGCCAGGATGACATTCACCACCCTGCGATCCATGAGGGAAAATTCGCCGGCATCCAAGGGAATGTCAATATAGGCCAGTTTCCGAAAAAGGCGGTAGAACAAATAGTAACCAATCCTGCGCACCACATTTTCTGCCCGTTTGGCGCGAATACCATAGACCACTTCGTTGCCTTCCAGCCATTTGATCGCAAAATCACGGATCATTTCGGGCGGATCCTGGATATCCCCGTCCATGATGACCACAGCATCCCCTCGGGCCTGTGCCATGCCGGTGAAAAAGGCAACCTGGGCACCGAAATTGCGGGAATGGGAAATGACGGTGAGGCGGGGATGGGTTTTGACCTTTTGCAGTAAGACCGCTTCGGCGTTGTCGGGACTGGCATCGTTGACATAAATCACCTCCCAGTTGGGTGTGATTGATCCGAGGACACGTTCCAGGCGTTCAAGGAGTTCACTGACACTTCCTTCGTCCTTGTAACAGGCTACGACAACTGAGACCAGCTTGTCAGTCAGCATTGCACACCTCCTTTTTTTGGCCAAAAGCGTAGAGGTTCCCAGCCTGGATTGAAATGGGCATGCGAGCCACTCTTTCGGGTAGAATACGGGAGATGTTGCTGACACCCGGGGCTATCCGCATCCAGTATCGCAGTGGATAGGTATTGGTCAAGGGACCGGATTTGATCATTTCCAGGCCGCATTGATCAAACAGGGTTGCCATGGTACGCAGCGAGAAAAGATAGATATGCTCAATATCGAAGATGGGATTGAAACTGCCTAGCAAGCGTACTCCCAGGCTGGCTACATCATGACAGACCAGGAGTATGAATCCGTGTGGTTCAAGCAGTGTGCAGGCTTCTGTCAATGCTTTGAGTGGATCGCGCAAGTGGTCGAAGACATGGAACCCACACACAAGATCGAAACGGCGATCTCCGGCCAGATCGGGTGCAAAAGGGGCGACAATGATGCGATTTCGCACGGCTGCATCGGCCTGATCCCGGCATTGGACACTGGGTTCGAAGCCAAGGACATTCTGGATGCCCATTTTCAGACAGCGATGCATGAAAAATCCGGTGCTGCAACCAATTTCGCACATGCTGTCGATGTGGGATGCATCGGGACAGGTATGCATCAGTTTTTGCAGCAGGTTGGCATAGGTGTCCGCAGCGCAGGGTGCCTCTTCGGAAAACAGGAATTCACTTTTTTCATACAGATGGTTGATGACTTCTTCAGAGAGGATCGGATCGGAGCGCACCAGCCCGCAGTTCTCACAGATTACAGTACGGTAGTGTTCCCGTTTTCTTTGGCGACGGGCACTGAATGCGTATGGATCCAGTTTGGTCGGATCCAGACGGGCGGGAAAGAGTTCCCGAGCAGGAGCATCCGGGCAAAAGAGACAGGGGATTCCGGTAAAGGTTGGACTGGTCTGGAGTGGTGTGGGTTTGGTATCTTCCATCATGATCTGACTGCCTCTTTAACGATACGCACCAGGGATTCCGGATCCAATCCATGACGTTGCAGCAAAAAAGGGCGTGATCCGATAAGACCTGCTGGCGCCGAACGGATCCCACGGCGTATCAGTCGGCATTTGATCGCATGTTCCGCGATTATTTCTGCAACGATGGATCCCAAACCACCAGCCAAAACATGTTCTTCAACAGTCAGAACAATTGCATGGTTTGCGAGTGTTTTGGTCAAGGTGGCCACAGGTGGAGGATGTGGTATGGCGAGGACCAAAAAGGTGCAGAAAATGCCATCCGCAACGAGTAGTTCCACGGCTTTGCCGACCTCCCGACTTATGGAGCCGGTGGTTACGACCAGAATTTTTTCACCCTGACGCAGAAAACAACAACCGTCAGGTGGAAAACGATCATCCAGACCGGGCAGACGAAACTGGTCATCCTTGCCCAAACGGAAATAGATGGGACCGGGTAAATCCTTGCTGGCACGCAGTGCCAAACGGGCTTGGCCGGCATCTGCCGGAGCGATAATGGTGATGTCCTGGAGGGATCGCAATACGGCAATATCCTCCAGACCGTGGTGGGAGAGACCATCACCGCCGTATTCGAAGCCTCCTCCCGGACCGGCCAGACGGACTGGCAGACGATGCAAAACCGGGCCATTGCGGATGAATTCGAGAGGACGCAGGCAAAGGAATGGAACCATGGAATAGATAAATGGCATGAACCCGGCCTTGGCCAAACCTGTTGCCATGCCGACCATGTTTTGTTCCGCCACGCCCACGTTGAAAAAACGGTCCGGAAATCGTTTTACAAACGATTCTACCAGGGTGAACCCAAGATCGGCGGTCAGCAACAGGATGCGAGGATCCTCAACAGCCATGCCAATCAAAGTGTCGATGAAGACTCCTCTCAAGCTGAGGTCACTCCTTTGGGTTCAATATCAAGCATGGCTTGTTTGAATTCAGCGTCATCCATGGGCCAGTAATGCCATTTGAGACGATTTTCCATGAAAGAGACCCCTTTACCGAGTATGGTGCGTGCCATCACGACCCGGGGTTTGGCATTTTGGGATTTGGGAGCGAGCAGGGCATTTGCCACTGCTTCCTGGTCATGGCCATCCACATCAATGGCTTCCCAGCCGAATGCGCACCAGCGTTCGGACAAATTTTCCATGGTCATGATATCGCATGTACGTCCCATGGCCTGCATGCCATTGAAGTCAACCACGACAGTCAATTCGTTGAGGCGATGATGACCAGCAAACTGGGCCGCTTCCCAGACTGAACCTTCGTTGCACTCGGCGTCGCTCATAAGGGCATAGACCCGGTGCGTCCCTTTTTGCAGACGGATGGCCAGGGCTGCGCCAGTGGCCATGGAAAGCCCTTGCCCCAGCGAGCCGGTGGCGAAATCCACCCCGGGAAGTACGACTTCAGGGTGGGTTCCCAGTGGACTTCCATCGGCTCGGAAGGTTTCCAGTTCCTGTTGGCCAAGTCTACCTTGTAGATGCAATGCAGCATAGAAAGCCAGGGCAGAATGTCCTTTGGAGAGGACAAAACGATCCCGTTTCGGATGATCTGGATGAGGAATACGCAACACCCGGTCGAACAGGGCGGCAATGATATCAGCCACGGAAAGAGCACTGCCAATATGACCCACATGGGCGCGATGAGACTGCTCCAGGATGATGCGACGAATAGCATGACCAGAAATGGATGCCATGGTGATTAAGTAGAACACCCCCCCCCAGGAAAATTTTGATTATCTATCAGGCTATTCGGATGCACTTCACACCCTCTGTTGCATCCTACTCCACATGGTTCGTGTTGACAATAGTCAACAGTTTATTGGCAGCAAAAAAGGGGTTCCATCAGGAACTGGAAAAAAATTGATGCATGATGCGAAAGTACCAACGGTCTGGGAGTACCGGAAATATCCAGCGATAAAAAATACGGTAAGGAAGAGGATAGGTCACTTCTGTGGGTGGGTTGGGGCGCAATATTATGTTCAGCAGGTACATGGCAGCATCACTGTAGGAGGGTTTACGCAACAAGTAATGACCTTGTCCGGGACTTCCCTCAATGCGTCCGAGATGAATGGTGATCACATGGACTTGTTCCCGCCACATTTGGGCCAAAACACGTAGTGTCATGTCCAGGTAAGCCTTGGAAGGACCATAGGCCAAACGCATTTCCACAACAGGGGGCTTTAGTGCATTGATGGAGGAAATTCCTGCCAGAGTTCCTCCAGATGTCAACAACCGCTCCTGAATTCCTTCCAGGAGGTTGCCCAAACCATCCACCCCGACACAATTGACTTGGTGAAACGTGTTGAAATCAATTCTTCTGTCTACATTGACATCCTGTACGGTATTAGCCGCATTGAAAATGACTGTCAAATGTTTCCCAGGGATATTTGCAAGTTCTCTCTGTAAGATTGGTACCAGGTTGCGGTTGCCGATATCCCCGCAAAGATATCTGAAACGTCCGGTGGCAACCCAAGTGGTATAGTCAGGAATTGCTTCAGGCGCAGTACGAGCCACACCAAGCACCCAACACGTTGGGTGATTTTGCAACAATCTCCTCACCATGGCGGCTCCCAATCCCTTGGAACACCCGATTACGGCAACGATCTTTTGCGCATCCGACATCACACACCTTCCTTTACCAGATTACGCCCGTCAGTTGCGTTGATGGGCCATGATCATCCTTTCGGCCATAGGCATGGGCTCCTCGAAAATGGGGTTCATGTGACTGACAATCCATTTTGATTCATTTCGAGGTCGTTTAGGAACGAGATGGACCGTGCCATTATAATTGATTTTCATGGATGGCAAACCGGGCAGTCAGGCTGTTGCCGCAACGGCACAATCCGGCGTTTTCCAGCCCAGGCATCGATGGTTAGCAGTCGGTCCAAAAGGTGACCTTTCTGACCGGTGAGCCAGTATGAGGCTTCCAGGACCATGAGCCAACCCACTTCTCCCACCAGGGAACCCAGGACGCCCTGGTTGCGGCAATTGGGACCTTCTTCCTGGGGGGGTCCACCGAACAGGCAACGCAGACAGGCCGAACGGCCAGGAGCCATGCTCATCACCTGGCCCATGCCACCGGTGGCTCCCCCGTGGACCAGGGGCATGCCCAGGGCCATGGCTGCGTCATTGGCGGCAAAGCGGGTTGGGAAATTGTCCGAACCGTCAGCCAATACGTCATATTCCCGTGCCAAGTCAACGATGGCGGTTGTCTTTTCCAGACGCACCTGCCGGGTTTGGATGATTAAATCCGGGCGACGTGCCATGAGGTGTTTTTCAAGACAGGTCACCTTGGGTTTGTCCAGATCCTGAACGGTAGGTGATTGACTTCCGGAAAGGCAAGACTGGCGGGGTTGACAAAGTTGAAATGATCGTTTTCGGTATAAAATACAGAATTGTCGGTAATGAATTTGGGACGGAATTCTCCAGCCGAGTATCCAAAAACAGCTTCATACATATACATGCTGCTTGATCTTTCCTGGAACACATCTGTATCAAAAACCCGACTGACTGAATCAATTTTAAAATCGTCAAATTTATCTTGCATATAATTCCAATCTTGAATAATCGACTCGACGTTCCAGAATCCGCGGCAGCCATATCCCAGATCATGAGCGTACCGGACTGGAAGAGGCAGGTAGAAAGAATACAATAGAATCCCGGCGAAGGCCATGGAGAGGCATTTTTTCCTCTGAACCTGAATGTCCAGGCCACGGTATTTTTTTGTCAGGGCATGAATTCCCAGGACGATCAGGGGAAGTATGAAAGCGGTCGTATAGCGCACAGTTACATGAACCCATGTTCGTCATCTGTAGTGCAAAATCTGATTTATTTCAATATTTTACTAA